>NZ_JAVJQN010000077.1:0-37879 GCF_040218245.1 Coleofasciculus sp. E1-EBD-02
AGGGATGACTCAATCTGAGTTAATCAGGAGTTTTATCGCTCAATTGCGCGGCGTAGTTTGGGAATCTCCTTACCTCCGATTCCCCCGCCTTATATCCCGTCGCTAAAAGCGAAGGTTTTACGGCGGATCAAGATAAACAATTGGCAAAATTATTAAATAACAAAATAACGATGAAATAATTAATAAACAAGGATGGCGGATACCAAATCCGAGTTGGCGGGATAAATCCGATCATGTCCGCCTAAAGCATCATCTGAGATTTTGGCGCACGGCTAATAGATACCAAATGTCCCCTGTGGTACTTGGTATCACGGAAGGTTTTGGACAGTCCCAGCAACGTTGTATAACAGAAAAGGCACAGGTCAAAAATCAAAGCGAACCGCTACCTGTGCTGGCTTGACCTTGACAATCTTGGATAGTTAGGTCATCCCATCTGCTGTGTCGCTTACACGATTTAGTCATGGATTTATCACGCATTGTAAGTCAACCCAAACCGGGACTGATCAACGTTTTAATTGAAATTCCAGCCGGGAGTAAAAACAAGTACGAGTACGACAAAGATTTACAGGCTTTTGCCCTTGATCGAGTCTTATATTCCTCGGTGCAATACCCTTATGATTACGGCTTTATCCCAAACACCTTAGCTGATGATGGCGACCCCCTTGATGGTATGGTGATGATGGATCAGCCTACCTTTCCAGGTTGTGTGATTACCGCCCGTCCCATTGGTATGCTGGAGATGATTGACTCAGGCGATCGCGACGAGAAAATTCTCTGTGTTCCTGACAAAGATCCACGCTATGCTCAAGTGAAATCCCTTAAAGATGTTGCCGAGCATCGGTTGGATGAAATTTCTGAATTTTTCAAGACTTACAAAAATCTGGAGAAAAAAGTCACGGAAATTCTAGGCTGGAAGGATATCAAGGAGGTTATGCCACTGGTTGAGAAGTGTGTCGCCGCCGGGGACAAGACTGGCAGATAGTCCAGTAGCCTCAGTAGGGGTTTGGTTACCAAACATCCGTGTCAACTTAAGCATCCGTGTCAACTTAAGCTCAACCCCTCTCCCACGCCAGCCCCTCTCCCAAGCTTGGGAGAGGGGAGCAATAGGGGAGCAAGAGAGTCCGGTTCCCCTTCTCCCGTGCAACAAAAGCGAAGCATCCTCTGTCCTCCCCCCTCTTGTAGGGGGGAACGAGGGGGGTGGAGTTGGGGTTAGGGGATGAGGGGGAAAATTGAGAGGAGTAGACAGACACGGCTTAAAACCTCGTCAGTATTGGTTTGCACCTTAAGTTGACACCAGTGGGTAACCCAACCCCTACTCATTGCTTTTTGTGACAGAACTCACAAGTCCAGTCCACCAAACACGCTAAAATTAACAGACTTGAGAGAAACTTCCTGATCGGAATCAGGGTGCTAGAAAATTCAACCTAGGGGAAAGCTATAAATTCATCGCTGTTTTTGTACAAGCTCTCCCAACCAAATTTCCTTTAAAAATACCTAATTTGCTCCCTTGGACACAAAAGCCTTAGCGACTATCTCACCGAAAGTACCCTTATCTGAGTATCATATAGTGGAAATTGCTTGGTGTGAAGCTTGGCTAAGGGCAGCTCACTTAATTGAACGATGCCAGATTCTGATCCAGCGTCACCCAGTCCCCGCACATCTAATGTTATAGCCAACATGGTAACTGGCCCTACCGTCAATTTTGTTGTCCAATTTTGGGGCGTTCGAGGTAAAGTTTCGGCTCCAGGAAAAGAAACGGTACGCTATGGTGGCAATACCTCCTGTGTAGAAATGCGTGTCGGTTCCAAACGCCTAATTTTTGATGGGGGGAGTGGTTTGCGACTTCTCGGCAACCATTTACTCCGTCAAATGCCCCTAGAAGCTTACCTCTTCTTCACCCACTGCCACTGGGACAGCATTCAAGGATTTCCATTTTTTACACCTGCCTTTATTCCCGGCAATTGTTTCCACATCTATGGTGCAAGGGCGACTAACGGAGACTCAATCGAAAAGCGCTTAGGGCGGCAAATGTTAGCGCCTAATTTTCCCGTTCCCCTCCAAGTCATGCAATCGGAGCTAAAATTTTACGAACTGGGTTCGGGGGATAAAATCACCGTGGATGATTTGGTCGTTGAAGCCGTTTTACTCAACGCTGCATCCCACTCAATGGGCTACCGAGTCACCTGGAACGGTCATTCTGCCGTCTATGCGATCGCTCACTCCCAATCACCGGATCAACTGGATCAAAATTTGTTGCACTTAGCCCGCCATGCTGACTTGCTCATCTTGGATGCTCCCTGTAATATTCATGCAGATGATTCTCTAAAACCTTCGCCTTTAGACTGGCAAGACCAACTCTGGCAAACCGGTTTAGCTACAGCTAAAGCCGCAGGAGTTAAACGAATTGTCATGTCTCACTACCATCCTGACCATGATGATGAGTTTCTTGAATGGATGGAATCCCAAGTGAAATCGGTCTTTCCCAATGATGTATTGGCTCGTGAGGGTATGGTTATACCAGTTTGTTAATCAGAGACGTTTTGACACTTTAAGCAAAATAATTTATATTAACATAATTGATTTGTATTTGAGCCAAGAAAAACTAACTCAAATACCTCATTGCGGTTATTCCCAAACGAAAAAGAAAGTTCAAGCGCACTGACCATATTGGCAGGTAACGGAATAGGTGTAAGAATCAAACGCTTCATCACATCAGGGGCTGAAAAGCAAATAGTAAGCTGATATCGCCAAGCGAGTCGCTTTAGATCAGTAGGTTGGTGGACATAACCCCAACTAGGTTAACTGTTGTAAACATTCCTCAAATCCTTACATAAACGTAGCTTGCTTCTCGCTCAAGCGAGTATGACTATCCCCGCCGTTAACTTTGATTTTTTCCACCTACTTAGTCGTACCACTCCGCAAAAGTTGCCAGTCTCCTAGGGTTTGACGACAGGAGCGAGACGATTAATGAGAATAGGTGTAGAATCTTTGCCATGCCTCACGACTAGTGGTCGATCAAAAAGATGACTCTATTCATGAGCAACGATAATTACCTCACCATGTTTCTCGATAATTAGCCTCTTTATTTTTTACAAATGAACAAGATGATTGGTGTTAATTCCAACGGGCAAATTCTATTCACTTCTATAGCAGCGTTGTGGGCGGCGTTTTGGCTAACTCCCTCGGTCAACGCTCAAACTCTGCCTATCCTCACAAACACTAAGTCTTCAGCCGATCAGGGCTTGTCTCTCACAAAGGCAGAAGATTCCATCAAGGCAGAAGGTAGAGGACAGAGTGCAGCAGGTAAGCAGTCAGGTGGCAAGATCGAAGGATATGATAACTGTTTAGGCGGACATGAGATCAGCCATTCAACCCTCAGTCAGGGCGGGTTTTGCCCAAACGTTACTATCTATAGGCAAACGACAGTCCCTAAACCTGCCCCTACAAACCAGGTTTCCGATGCACCTAGGGTTGGGTCAACATTCAACACCCAACACTCAACATTCAACGCTCAAGTTCCCGATCGCACCACTCCCCGTGACAGTCCCTCAATTCCGGAACTCCCTCCACCCCAAGACATTGAGCCACCGCCTCCCTCAAGGCAACCAGAAGCCACACCCTCTCCCACACTACCTCCCCCCGAACAGCTTCTCGAACCCCCTGAATTTTCACCGACAACGCCGGAGACGCCTGAGGGTGTCACAAGCGAGCAAATTACGGTAAACCAATTTGAATTCATCGGTAACACCGCCTTTAGTGATGAAGAGTTAGCCGAAGTAACGGCGGAGTTCACCAATCGCCCGATTACCTTTGCTGAACTCCTAAATGCCAGAACTGCTGTCACCCAGTTGTACGTGGACAACGGCTATGCCACATCTGGTGCCTTCATTCCACCTCAACCCCTAACCCAAGACACCGTAACCATTGAAATTGTCGAAGGTGGAATTGAAGAGATTCAAGTCAATGGGCTGCGCCGTCTGCGTCCCAACTATGTGCGATCGCGCATTGCCGTGGCGAATCCCAAACCCCTGAATGTACCGCATTTACTAGAATCCCTGCGTCTTTTGCAACTCGATCCCCTGATTGAAAATGTCTCGGCTGAACTCTCAACGGGTTCTGGTCCGGGTACAAGCTTATTAATTGTCGATATTATCGAAGCCAACACTTGGAGTTACCAACTCGTTGCCAACAATGGACGTTCCCCTAGTGTGGGTAGCTTCCGACGTGGGGCGTCCATCACCCAAGCCAATTTACTCGGATTCGGTGATGGCGTAACCCTCAGCTATACCAACACCGATGGTAGCGACGAGATTGAATTTAACTATACCCTACCCGTTAATCCGCGTAATGGCGAGGTTAGCTTTAGCTTTAGCAATACCTCCAGCGAGATTATTGAAGATCCATTTAACCTTCTCGATATCCAATCCGACTCCACCAGTTTTGACCTGACGTTTCGTCAACCCCTCCTAGAAACGCCAACCCAAAAATTTGAACTGGGTTTAACCGCATCCCGACGCAATACAGAAACCGTTTTCTTAGAAGACAGACTTGGTTTCCCCTCGCTGGGTGCTGATGAGGATGGACGGATTCGGGTTTCAGCCCTACGATTCTTTCAAGAGTGGACTCAACGAGGGGCAAGTGAAGTCTTTGCCCTACGCTCTCAGTTTAATTTAGGTCTGGGTATCTTTGATGCCACCGTTAACGATGATGAGCCGGATAGTCGCTTCTTTTCCTGGCGGGGTCAAGCCCAGTGGGTAAGACTTTTAGCCCCGGATACATTACTGGTGCTTCGCGGTGATCTTCAACTGGCGGCTCAAGATTTGTTACCCGTTGAGCAGATTGGGTTAGGGGGTTTAGGGAGTGTGCGCGGCTATCGCCAAGATATTCGACTCACGGATAATGGTGCCTTTGCCTCGGCGGAGGTGCGGCTGCCCATTTTACGCATTCCTGAGTGGGACGGTATTTTGCAGGTTACTCCCTTTGTGGATGTTGGCACAACCTGGAATAACGGCGAGATCGATGATCCTGACCCCAGTAGCTTGGCAGCGTTAGGGTTGGGACTACAATGGCAACAAGGCGATCGCATTACCGCTCGCTTAGATTGGGGGATTCCCCTGATTTCAGTCGATTCGGAGGATAATACTTGGCAAGAAAATGGCGTATATTTTTCGATAACGATTAATCCGTTTTGATAATTTTTATCTGATGACTGATCATCCTTTTATTATTTCAACCCAATTTCTAAAAGAACACCTTGATGATCCGCAAGTGGTTGTCATTGATTGTCGTTTTGCCCTTGCTGATCCGCAACAGGGATATAAAGAGTATCAGACGAGTCACATTCCGGGAGCGTATTACTTGGATTTGAACCAAGATCTGTCTGCCCCTGTGGAACGTCATGGCGGGCGTCATCCCTTACCTGATCCCAACCGAATTGCCCAAAAACTTGCCGCGATTGGGGTCAGATTCGGTGACACCTTAGTCGTGGCTTATGATGATTCCCGTTTTGCGTTTGCGGCGCGTCTGTGGTGGTTACTGCGTTACCTGGGACACGATCGCGTCGCGGTACTGGATGGTGGCTGGGGCGCATGGCAATCTCAAGGGTATCCGGTAACTGATGCGATACCGGAACCTCAACCGGGGCAGTTTGTGCCGCAAGTGCGTTCTGACTGGGTGGTTGATATCAACGGGGTCAAAACTCGGAAAGATTTACCTGAAGTGGCTTTGGTTGATTCACGGGCACGCGATCGCTATTTAGGAGAGCATGAACCGATTGACCCCGTTGCGGGTCATATTCCTGGGGCGATTAATTACCCTTGGCAAGAGGTGACTAATGCTCAAAGCTATTTACACTCCCCTGATCAGCAAAAACAGCGATGGCAGGATATTCAAGATAAATCAGACATCATTGTCTATTGTGGGTCTGGAGTCACCGCCTGCGTGAATCTCTTATCCCTGGAATTAGCCGGAACAGGAAGGGGTAAGCTTTATGCTGGAAGTTGGAGCGACTGGTGTTCTTACTTATAATACTCCGGGGATACATTAAGACATCAGTTGCTCCCAAGAGGGAATAGGGAACAGGGAACAGGGAACAGGGAACAGGGAACAGTACAGAATGTCCTAGTGCAAGAAGGCAGAAATAACTGAACAGCTAATATCTCCCCCAGCTTCCCCAGCTTCCCCAGCTCCCCCAGCTTCATCGTATCTACGAAGCTGCTCAAGTATTTCTGCAGCGCTGCACTAGGCGTGACTTTCCTGATACCCCACGGTAGAATTATGCTTATATCAGTATATTCATAAAAAACCATGTAATATTATCACACTTGTTGACTTAAATGCAAGCAAACTTGCTATTACTGGCGATTCATCCTCAACTAACTCTGATCGGGTATAGTTGGGGATGAATCGCTGAATTCGATAAAGTACATCTACAGCTAATGGGTTGGTGTTATTCTCAAGCCTGAGAATAGCTTGAAGATAGCCCCCTGTCTACGTCCTATAGAGTTGCTAAGGTTTTCTAAAGCAGAGAGAAATCTAGCGACATGAGTTTCTTTGCCAGGAGATTGAACTTGGAGGTGAGAGAGTAAGAACATTTAGATAGCGCTAAAACGCTTAGGAATTACGCCGATAGACTAACTATCAGCCAATATTTAGATTAAAATTGCTAAAATAAGAAGTTCACTTAAATTTACCAAAACTATTAGGTCTGAGTTTATATGCCTTGCTCGATGAACCGTATTTCTATTTTTGTTGATGGGAATAATATGTTCTATGCTCAACAAAAAAATGGCTGGTTCTTTGATCCAAAGCGGGTCTTAGAATATTTTAGAAAAGAACCCCATATTGTTCTGGTTAATGCATTTTGGTATACCGGATTAAAAGATCCCCAAGATCAGCGCGGATTTAGAGATGCCTTAATTAGCCTAGGTTACACCGTCCGAACTAAAATTTTAAAAGAGTATTATGATGATAGTTCGGGTCGCTACTCCCAAAAAGCTAATCTTGATATAGAAATTGTTGTTGATATGTTTAATACTGTAGAACAGTATGACCGAGTTATTCTGTTTAGTGGAGATGGTGATTTTGAACGGGCAATCGAGTTGCTGCGTTCAAAGAATACTCACATTACAGTCGTATCAACGGAAGGAATGATTGCTAGAGAATTAAGAAATGCTACAGATCGGTATATCGACTTAAATGATATACGTGATTATATCGAGAAAACGGATTCTTGATTAATCACACAAACTAGCCCTTATGATTTAACTCATTGAAGATTAACGAGTTCTGACTGGAGACAATCAAATGAACACACAACCCAATCGAATTATTATTTTTGATACCACGCTGCGCGATGGCGAACAGTGTCCTGGAGCCACATTAAATGTAGAGGAGAAACTAACGATCGCACGGCAACTAGCACGACTCGGTGTAGATGTGATTGAAGCGGGTTTCCCCTATGCCAGTGTCGGTGACTTTGACGCGGTGCAAAAGATTGCTCAAACCGTTGGCGTCGAGTCAGGACCGACAATTTGTGGGTTAGCCCGAGCCACTCGTCAGGATATCGAAGCCGCCGCCAAAGCCCTCAAACCTGCTGCCCATGGGCGAATTCATACATTTATCGCCACATCTGATATTCATCTAAAATATAAACTGAAAAAGACTCGACAAGACGTATTGGCGATCGCCGAGGAAATGGTAGCGTATGCCAAATCCTTTGTCGAGGATGTGGAGTTTTCCCCCGAAGACGCAGGGCGTTCTGATCCAGAGTTTCTCTACGAAGTGCTAGAACGTGCGATCGCGGCGGGGGCGACAACGGTGAATATTCCCGATACCGTAGGCTACACCACCCCCACTGAGTTTGGCGGATTGATTCGCGGGATTAAAGAAAATGTCCCCAATATCGACCAAGCGATTATCTCCGTTCATGGTCACAATGACCTAGGATTAGCCGTTGCCAACTTCCTGGAAGCCGTGAAAAATGGGGCGCGACAGTTAGAATGTACGATTAACGGCATTGGCGAACGTGCTGGCAATGCCGCCTTAGAAGAACTCGTCATGGCATTACACGTCCGGCGGCAATTTTACAACCCCTATTTGGGACGCCCTCCGGAGTCAGAGGAATCATTAACCAATATTGACACGCGCCAGATTTACAAAACCTCGCGGTTAGTCTCGAATTTAACCGGAATGTTAGTGCAACCGAATAAGGCAATTGTCGGTGCTAACGCCTTTGCCCACGAATCGGGAATTCACCAAGATGGCGTCCTCAAAAATAAGCTGACTTACGAAATCATGGATGCCAAGTTAATCGGTTTAACTGATAATCAGATTGTCTTGGGTAAACATTCCGGGCGCAACGCCTTCCGCAGCCGCCTGAAGGAATTGGGGTTTGATCTGTCTGAGACGGAGTTGAATAAGGCATTTGTCCGCTTTAAAGAAGTGGCGGATAAGAAAAAAGAAGTGTCCGATTGGGATTTAGAGGCACTGGTTAACGACGAAATCCGCCAAGTTCCCGAACTGTTCCATTTGGAATTAGTTCAGGTATCCTGTGGGGATCATGCCCGTCCTACGGCTACTGTAACCTTACGCACGCCTGAAGGTGAAGAATTGATGGATGCGGCGATTGGAACCGGTCCAGTGGATGCGGTGTATAAAGCGATTAACCGGGTGGTGAATGTTCCCAACGAACTGATTGAATATTCGGTGCAGTCAGTGACAGCCGGGATTGACGCCCTAGGGGAAGTCACAATTCGGCTACGGTATAACAGTCGCGTCTTTTCCGGTCATGCGGCTAATACCGATATTATTGTGGCATCAGCCCAAGCTTATGTGAATGCCCTAAACCGACTCTATGGTTGGTTACAGGGGCAAGGTCAACAAGAGAGCGATCGCGAGACAGAGAAAGCGGTAGCCTCAGTTTAATCCTCCTTGCCAGATCCCCGACTTCTGTGAGAAGTCGGGGATCTAATTTATAATCCAGTCCGCGTAGGCGGACTTTGTTTGTGTAGCAGCGATTTTAATCGCCGTGGCTTCAGTGGATTTGATATCATCAATTGCATCAATTGGAGCAAAATAGCTTGAGTGTCACTATTCCCATTCGCGCCATTAAACTCACTCCAGGTAGCACCATTCAGATTTCTGACGTATCTTGGCAAGACTTTGAACAAATTCTGACTGAATTAGGCGAACACCGGAACACTCGCATCGCCTACTACCAAGGCATTCTCTCAATCATGTCCCCGTTAGCCATTCATGAACGTCCCCATCGCATCATTGCCGATATCGTCAAAACGATTTTAGATAGCCAAGAACGGGATTGGGAAGACTTTGGTTCGACAACCTTCAAACGTCCAGTTATTGCTGGTGTTGAACCCGATACCTGTCTCTATATCCAAAACGCCAACCGTGTTCAAGGTTGCACGATGATGGATTTGGATATTTACCCACCCCCTGATCTGGCTATTGAGTGTGATGTCACCTCAAAAACCACCCTTGACGCCTACGCCGCGTTACAAGTCCCAGAAGTTTGGATTTATCGCCATCATCAGCTTAGGATTTATATTTTCCGCAATGGGGACTATAGTCTTTCCCTAGAAACAGCCATCTTTCCTGATATGTCGATTACCGAACTGATTCCCCCATTGGTGCAACAAGCCATTGAACAGGTAACCAGTCGGATGTTGCGGGAATTGAGACGACAACTGGGTCGATAAGATTATAGAAAGAAACTCAAATCTTGCACTCGCGATCGCGATGATTCAACCCATTCCATTGTCTGCTGTATCAGGATACCGTTCCCAGGCTGAAGACACCAGTATAGAAACCGATAAACTGACATTCCACTTACTCCGACAACGGACACCGGGCGATCGGTTGAAAATGGCAGCATCACTGACAAAGAGCGCCCGAAAGCTGTCGTTGTGTTCTCTAAGCCAACAATTTGCACATCTTTCCCCAACCCAGTTCGCCCAAAAAATTGCCAGAGCGTGGTTACAAGACCATTGCCCTGTTAATTACACTCCCACCGTCAAGTCACAGATGTGGATTCAGGATTCGGTACAGTTAGCGGTTAAACTTCATCCCATTTTTACCGCATTGTTCATTCCCTATTACATCACGGGTGGGATAGCAGCAATTGCTTACGGTGAACCCCGGACAACACAAGATTTAGATTTAGTTATCGGGATTTCTCCAACTGATATTGATCGCCTTACCGACACCCTCAGCGAGTGTGGTTTTTCTGTCCCCAGTGTTGTGAAATTGGGTCGGATGAGAACCCTGCAAATTACCGATATGGAGAGCATTAGCCGTGCTGATTTGCTGATAACTGGAACAGAGGAATTTGATCGCCTAAAGTTTGAGCGCCGACGGGTGATTGAGTTTGAAGACACGATGCTCTATTTTGCTTCTCCTGAAGATGTTATTTTAAGTAAACTCCGATGGAGGCAGGGTTCAGGTTCGGACAAGCAATGGCGTGATGTCTTGGCAGTCCTCAAGGTGCAAGGGGAACAACTTGATTTTGATTATTTATGGGAGTGGGCAGAAAATTTTGGTTTAACACTTGACCTAGACCGAGCTTTTACCGAAGCTGGCTTGTTTGGTTTTTGAGCTTCAGGGGTTCCCTGATTTCTTCTTTATTGTTAGGGCGCGATCGCCTTTTTTTTTACCGACAAAGGTGATATTATCCCAGGGCGATCCGAGTCAATTGAATGGACAAAATTGGACATTTGTGCAAGCGGGTCGCCCCTACAGGAGAATCAAAGGTGATGTACTCTCGATTCTATCTACCTTGCCCACCACCCTTCTTAAAATATGATCAGGTAGTATAAAATAAACCATTATATATCCTTTTTTCTTCCAGATTGTAGAGACGTTCCGGTGGAACGTCTCTAGGATTTTTTGCCAATTATCTAACTAGAAGGTAATCCAGCGGGATTGAGTATCTCTAGGCAAATGTGAAGGATAGAGAATTTAAATTGATTCCCCACCAACTATTGGGCGTATTGTTTTCTACAATAGCCAATACCTCATTTGGATTGCTGTTTAAAACAATCGCTGTATCATTACGATCATAACCATAGTTACTGCCAAGCTCAAGACGGTAGTCTCCCGCACCGTTACCGTAGTTGTGGAGTTTAATTTTATCTCCTTCTCGCCAGTTAAAGTCTTTGATTATTGCCCAACTACGACCGAGGTAACCATTTCCATACCAATCACCAATGACAAACGTGTCAGCTCCAGAGCCTCCACGTAAGGTGTCAACTTCACCATTTTGTGTCCACCAAAACCCATCCAGTACATCATTACCGCTGCCGCCACTTAAATAATCATTGCCAAGTCCACCAAGCAGCGTATCATTACCAGATAAGCCATAAAGGGTGTCATTTCCACTATATCCCAGTAACTTATCATTGCCCAACCAGCCGACAAGAAAGTCATTGCCACTACTTCCAGATCTAGTAACCATGAGAGTCTCCTTTTTTTATTCTCAGATGTCCGAATTTAACAAGTGACTTTAGATAGCCACATCACTATCATTTCCGATGCATAAAAAAATGTCAGTCGCATAAAGTAAGGAATAGTCGGGAGTTGGGTTGGAAAATTTAGTTATAAAAAGTGGGATTTAGCCAAGGGGGTTAGCCAAAGTGGGATTTAGTCAATTGAGGCGAGCCCAAATTAGATTAAACTAGAAAAAGAGTCTTGCATCTACCTAAGCTATGGATATTGAAGTAGCATTAGAATTTGCCAATGAATTAGTTTTCGCCCAGACAGGAAAACATCTGGACGATCTGCAAACGGCTATATTTCGAGAGGCTTGGCAGGGTAAGAGCTTCACTGAAATTGCCGAATCTTACCCCTGTAATGAGAGTTACGCCAAAGCAGTTGGCTCTCAATTGTGGAAGCTACTCTCATCGGCATTAGGGGAGAAAGTCACCAAAAAGAGTTTGAGGACAGCACTAGAACGGAGAGCGCGATCGCAGCCGTCTAGACAAATTCCCAATCCTCCGGCTGGAGTAGCACAGAGAGTTCAGCCGTTAGCGACAGAGCCAAATTTTGTTGGACGTGAAAGCGCGATCGCTGATCTCAACACCCTGATCAGCCAAGGGAAAAAGGTTATCCTGGTTCAGGCAGAGGGTGGTATGGGTAAGACAAGCCTAGCTTGTCATTATTTCAACAGTCAGGAGTTCGATTTGGTGCTACCTTTGTTCATGGCAAAGGAACGCCAGAATATCACTTCTGCAAAAAGTGTGATTGAGGAATGGCTCAAGCGATATTTTGACGAGGAACCAGGGCTATATTTTAGTATAAGCTTAGACAGACTAAGGCAAAAGCTGGGAGATCCTAGCCAAAAAATTGGGGTACTGATTGATAACCTTGAACCGACTATAGAAAATGGCAGATTCATCGAAGATCATCGTTCTTATATTGAAGTCTTGAGAGTTTTGACGAATCCAACTGTACAGTCAGTTACATTGGTTACTAGCCGTGAGCCACTGTATGAAGAGGGGATTTCCGTTCAATGTTATCAACTTAGAGAATTGTCGCCAGAAACCTGGAACCAATGTCTTCAACGGAACGGGATAAATACAGGTTCCTCTCTTTTGAGTAATACTTCGGCTCTGTGTCAGATGCATCAAGCGTATGGTGGGAATGCTGAAGCCATGTTTATCCTTAGCGGTGCTATCCAAATTGAGTGTCAAGGAGATTTAGAGACTTATTGGCAAGAGAACAGTGAAGATCTATTGATTCATCCGACACTGGAGAATCTGATTAAAAGTCAGTTTAATAAACTCCAACAAAATGACGAACAAGCTTATAGACTTTTATGTCGATTAGGATGTTATCGTTATCAAGATGTTCCGACAGTACCCAAAAAAGGAATTTTTGCTTTGCTTTGGGATGTGCCGGAGAAACGACGTAAGCGACTACTCAATGCTTTACGCGATCGCTCATTAGTCAAGATTGGTAATGAAGGATATTACCTGCACCCAGTAATTCGGGAAGAGGCGATCGCACGGTGTCGGGAAAGTGAAGATTGGAAGATAGCCAACTGTAAAGCGGCTGAATTTTGGACAGAGAATATTCAGATGGTTAAATTGACAGCGGATTCACTAAGAGCTTTAGAGGCTTATTATTACTACATACATATTCAAGAATTTGAGCAAGCAGCCAAAGTACTTATTAAAGAAAGGGGTCATAGATGGGGAGCCGATGTTGCAATTGGACGCTCAATTTATCGACTAAGATTTTTAAATCAAATGATCGCTGTTATTTCTTCAGTCGTCAATCATATTAATTCTGAATACTCTTTATGTAAACTCTATAACATCCTCGGTGATATGTACTGGCTAAAAGGGTCTATGCAGGAAGCTATTGAGTATCATAGTAAATCGGGTAAAATAGCAATAAAATATAATACCAAATTCAAAGATAAAAATCAAGGCAATACTATTAATGAACTAGAATACCGTGATTGTTTTCAAAACTATTCCCTCTTCAATCTGGGACTTTGCCAATTAAACTTAGGGGAACTTGAGCAAGCAGACTATTTTTTTAAAAAGTTAAAAGAATATGACAATTCGAGTAAGCTTAGCCATTTACAAATGATGCATAATTGGGTTTGGCACTTGTTAATTCATTATTAGATCATCGGTTTGTTTATGAACTGGGTTTAGCCTTAGTCTATCTGTTGCCATTTTCTATAACGTTACAATAGACGGCTGTGTGGAAAAACTCCGACAACACTTATAAAGTCGTCGCCGATCATTCTAATCCAGTTGCCGTGTGTGTTAAAACCGTGACATCAATCGTGCAAATTCTTGTACAATTGCCATTAACTCCCTAACCGTCTTTACACAACCCTTACCCACAACATGATTGACGAAACTCTCAGCAAAGAACGCCAGTTTCATGATACCTGGGCAGCCGCCATTGATGTCGATGGCATTCGCGTGGCTGATTATTTTGAAGCCTGTACCGCCCCAGAAAACCGATTTATTCTGCAACAACTGGGCGATATTCGCGGTAAACGTCTCTTAGATTTAGGCTGTGGTGCAGGTGAAAATAGCGTTTATTTTGCCCAAAAAGGCGCGAATTGTGTCGCCGCTGACTATTCAGCCGGAATGGTAGACGTGGCGCTAAAATTAGCAGCGGCTAACGGCGTTAATATTGAGGGACACACAGCGAATGCTATGGCGCTGGATTTTGCCGACAATACGTTTGATATTGTTTATGCCTCCAATTTATTGCACCATATTCCTGATCCCAAAATCGCCCTAAAGGAAATGCACCGTGTTCTCAAACCCGGAGGAAAAGCCTGTTTTTGGGACCCACTGAAGCATAATCCTGTGATTAATATTTATCGGCGTATGGCGACTGAAGTGCGTACCGATGATGAAATGCCCTTGGATATTAATATTATCAAGGTGGTCAAGTCTCTTTTTTCGCAAGTAAGCTATGATACCTTTTGGCTGGCAAGCCTTTGGATTTTCTTGCGATTCTATTTAATTGAAAAGGTTGATCCCAATCAGGAACGTTACTGGAAAAAGATTATTATCGAATATGAACGATTAAATCCGACGTATCGGCGGCTGGAGACAATTGATCAGAGTTTAAAAAAGATTCCTTTGATGAAACGGTTGGCGTGGAATATCGCTGTTGTCGCGACGAAGTAATTCCTGAAAAAATACATTCAGAATACAGATGACAAAAGGAAAAGAGTAAGGTAGCCAAATGACAGGAAACAATAACGGTTTCGGCGGATATGATATCATGAATCGAAATCAACCGAAAAATCTTAGCCTTAGCTAACCCAACTATATACTTTTTTGACCCTTTGCAACCCTCGATGGCAAGTTTTTAAACTTTGTCAAGACGCGATCGCGACCTCCTGGATACAGCTTCCTGGGGATAGTCCGGAAAAGAATCGTTCACGAGACTCTTGCCTAACCAAGCCTTCCATGACCGCTTGCTGTAATCGAATGAAGGCTTTCAAGTCTTCTGTGCCATAGTTTCTAGATAGAAGCTGGCGCAGTTGATTTTCCGATTCCAGGGTTAAATAACCGGTTAATAGCGCTTGTTGAGTAATTTCACAAATTAGATTCATGCCTTCTTGTCCTTCTTTAGATGTCTGTTCAAGATCAGGTGTATTTTATCACCAACTGTATCCAAATCTACGATTGCACTTCAATGGCAACCCAGGATTCTTATCGAAAAAGACGTACTCCTTAAGGGTTTGTTTCAAGGTTGCGCTGATACGTGCCCCTTTCTTGATTAAAGATTACATTTATTTACAGAAAACCTTGACTCAGTTGACAAGTGCCTAACCTTATGCTGAGTAAGTTAGCTAAATCATTATGTTTTGGGTATCCTTCTGAAGAAAGAATTAATCTAAGTTAACTGTGACAAAAAGGCAGGATGCACCGAACCTGACCCAATACCCGCTCTCCCAGACGCGATCGCGCCAGTGCATCCAGGATTAATATGGCTGCCAACGGCGTTGCCTGGTATAGTTAATGGCAAAAACTTAAACTATAAATCATTTCTACTCTTGCTACCGATGAAGTCTTATCTTGCCGCTGCTGTGCAAATGACAAGCTTGCCTGACCTAGAGAAGAATCTGGTTGAGGCAGAAACCCTGATTGAACTGGCGGTGCGCCAAGGCGCTGAGTTGATCACTTTACCGGAAAACTTCTCGTTCCTCGGTAAAGAAGAAGACAAAGTGGCGCAAGCTGACGCGATCGCCCTCCAGAGTGAAAAATTCCTCAAAACCATGGCACAGCGCTTCCAAGTCACGCTGCTTGGGGGAGGATTTCCTGTGCCTGTAGACGATACAAAAGTTTACAACACCGCCTTACTCATCGATCCCAATGGCGTCGAACTGGTGCGTTATCAAAAAGTTCACTTATTCGATGTGAATGTCCCCGATGGCAACACCTATCAAGAGTCGAGTACGGTGATGCCAGGGGATCAACTACCACCTGTTTGCCACTCTGAAGCATTGGGCAACTTAGGACTATCGGTGTGCTATGATGTTCGCTTCCCAGAACTTTACCGTCATTTAGCCTATAAAGGGGCTGACATTTTGTTTGTTCCGGCTGCCTTTACCGCGTATACGGGAAAAGATCATTGGCGAGTCCTACTCCAAGCACGAGCCATTGAAAACACCTGTTACGTGATTGCACCCGCCCAAACGGGACGTCATTACGCCATGCGTAAAACCCACGGTCACGCCATGATTGTTGACCCTTGGGGGGTGATCTTAGCCGATGCTGGCGATCAACCGGGTGTCGCGATCGCAGAAATTAATCCGACTCGCCTTGAACAAGTTCGCCGCCAGATGCCATCCCTAGAACATCGGGTTTTTATTTGATGGGTCATTGGTCATTGGTCTTATGTTTTTTGGATGTAAAGTGACCAAACAGGATTAGACAACTGGTTTTGCCGTAAAAATTTGTTAAGCCTAAATTTACAACATAAAACCTATGGATGCTACAGAAATTCGGTCGCGTTATGCCGCAGGTGAAAGGAATTTTCGCAGTGTCAATCTGATTGGTGCTGACCTAAACCAAGCTGACCTAAGTTATTCTGACTTGAGTGGTGCTAATCTAAGCGAAGCTAATTTGCAAGGTGCCAATCTAACGGGTGCAGATCTAATTTTTACCACCCTCAGTGATGCGGATTTGAATGGGGCTAACTTGAGTGAGGCAAACCTGATTGGCGCCAAGATGGGTGTTGCTAACCTGAGCGAGGCAAATCTGATCGGTGCCAACTTAATCAGTGCAGAACTCAGTGGTGCTAACCTCAAGAGCGCCAGCCTGAGTCGCGCTTATCTGAGTGATGCGAGTTTAATTAAAGTTAACTTGAGCGACGCTAACTTAAGCGGTGCTAATCTAAGTATTACCAATCTCATCGGAGCGGATCTCAGTGGTGCTAACCTAATTAGTGCTGATCTCAATGGAGCTAACTTGATTGAAGCCAATCTCAGTGGTGCCAATTTAAGTGAAGCCAAATTGTATCGAGCCAACCTAGCTCATGCCAAGCTAAATGGAGCATTATTGTGTCATGCAGATCTGCGAGACGCCAACTTAGCTAGCGCGGATTTGACCGATGCCAATCTAGATCAAGCTAAGCTAGAAGGAACCTTGATCAGTTTGACTGGAGATTCCCAAACCAGTTCCGTGAGTTAGGATTCCGGTATCCTCTGGTTCGTGCTAAAACTTAGCATTGGGAAAAGCTCATTCAAGCTGAATTCCCAACAAACAAAACCTACCTACACCTATGGATGCAAACGAATTTCGGTCACGTTACGCAGCAGGAGAGCGAAGCTTTCAGAATGCTGACCTGCGTGATGCCGACTTGCGTGATGCTGACTTGCGCGATGCTGACTTACGAGGGGCTGACCTCATGGGAGCTAACCTGCGTAATGCTGACCTCAGTGATGCTAACTTACGAGATGCCAAACTAATTGGAGCGGATCTCAGTAGAGCTGATCTGATTATTGCCACGCTCAGTAATGCGGATCTCAGAGATGCTAACCTCAAGGATGCGAATTTGATTGGCAGCAAACTTGGCGTTGCCAACCTGCGGTATGCCAATCTCAGTGGCGCTAACTTAAGTGGGGCTGAACTAAGTTGTGCGGATATGAGTCATAGCAGCCTGATGATTGCTTACCTGAGCGGCGCTAACTTGATCAAAGCGAATTTGAGTAACGCCGATCTCACAGGTGCTAATCTCAGTATCACCAATATGATTGGAGTCAACCTCACCAATGCTAATCTGAGTGGGGTTAACTTGAGTGGGGCGAACCTCATTGAAGCTAATCTCACAGAAGCTAAATTGAATGGAGCCAATTTAGGTCGGTCTAATTTAGCTTATGCCAAGTTAACGGCGGCGATTCTCAAAGATGCGGATTTAAGCGACGCCAATTTAGCCGGGACTGACTTGACAAATGTCAAACTTGATAGCACCAAACTAGAAGGGACAATCCTTGAGGTCACCTCTTTAAACTTAGTGGAATGAATTGGATAGTTCTCCCTCCGACTGTAGAGACGTAGCATGCTACGTCTCTACCATAAGATGCATCCTAACCGCTATGGCGATTGCTGCTATATTTGGGAAAATACAGATTTGCTACAAATAAAATGAATCAACCAATTCTTCAGTTTCTGGCAGCAAAAAATTATAAAAATCTACAATTATATCAGTCGAACTATCTCAATAATCTTAACGTCTTTATCGGTTCAAATGGTTCAGGAAAAAGTAATTTTATTAGTTGCTTGGAGTTCTTGAAAAATTGCCTAACAACTATTCCTGATGAAAGTCGAGGGGTTAGTAGTTTTGAAAATGCCGTTGCCCAAATGGGTGGGAATAAAATTTTAGCTGGGAACCTGGATAGTCCGGCTAAAGTCAGCCTTGCCTACTGTTTTGCCAATCTTTCACAGACCAGTACTACACATAGACAAAATGGAATCCTTGATTTAAAGCTTTATATTGATCGGAACAACCCCAAAGTCAGTATTTCCGAAGAATATCTATACGGTGGAGCTGATTTACATGAATCAGCATCAAGTTCACCGTTTTATTATTATAAATTTCATCACCAAGAAGTCGGCAAAGGGGTTGTCTCTGTTTATGATGAACCCGCTCAATCTAAAACACATTTTGAAAGATTAGAAAAAATTTCGGCGAAGGATTTAGGACTTGCTTCTTTGCCAAAACTGCTTGAATATAGCCAACATTCTCCGGAAAAAACTCCCGTCTATAGAATCAGAAGAGAATTAGTTGAATTTATTTCAAGATGGCAGTTTTACAACGCCAATAATATGGATTTACATCAAATCAGACTGGCAGAACCGAAAATAGGTGGGAGTGATATTTACTTATCTTCATCCGGTAATAATTTGCCGTTAGTATTGCACAACTTAAGTCAAAAAAATATTGATTTTGAGGATAGTATTAATGTAGCAATGAAATCAATCTTGCCAAAAACTCGGCGGCTGAGATCTATACATTCTGGTCGCTTATCTCTCACTGTCGAATGGTACTTTGATGGCATAGACGAACCATTCTACCTGAATGAAATGTCAGATGGAACCGTGAGAATGCTATGTTGGGCAATTCTTTTACATTCTCCCATGCTTCCTTCGTTGCTAGTCATTGATGAACCTGAATTAGGATTACATGTATCCTGGATGCAAATTTTAGCGGAGTGGATTAAGAAAGCGTCCCAAAAAACTCAAATCATTATTACAACACATAGTCCGGATCTTTTGGATCATTTTACTGATTGTTTAGAGAACGTGCTTTGTTTTTACTCAGAAAATAAAACCCATTTTTCAATGAAGTCTCTTTCTCAAGAAATGCTAGAACAAAAACTTGAACAAGGATGGCAATTAGGTGATCTCTATCGGGTTGGCGATCCCAGTATTGGAGGATGGCCGTGGTAGTATGGGTTTTCGCTGGAGGTAGTATGTCATTTATTGTTGTTTCAGCACTAGCAATGTAATATCATCAAACACTTTCTGCTGACCAATGTGTCGCCGTACATCATCAATCACCGCCTGCTTAATCTCCTCCGCCGACTTTTGCCAATTTTGACTCACCACCTGACAAAGCTTTTCTATCCCATACTGAATCCGGTTTATATTTTCAGCTTCGGTAATCCCATCGGTATAAAGGACAATCCCATCACCCGGATTGAGTGGTACGAGAGTATGACGAATAAATTCGGAAATTTCATACTCCAAACCAATGGGAAACCCTAAATCTAGGGTGTCAATGCGTTCTATTTTGCCACCCTTTCGCACCACAATAGTTTCTTCATGTTGACCACTTATGCTGACTTGACCTTGGGCATAATTAAGAATCGCTAATGTCAAATTTTTGTCCGAGTTCATCCGTTTAACATTCTTATAAATAGTCCGATTAAGCGTATCCAGGAATCGAATCGGATCAGTTTCGCGAATTTCTTTAAGCGTGCGGACACCCATTTGAGTCATTAGCATTAAAATACCACTTTCGAGTCCGTGTCCGGTAACATCACCGATACCAATAGTGACAACACCGTCACTGTAGAGTACATCATAATAATCACCACCCACTTCATCTGCGGGTTCCATAAATCCAGCAATATCGAGTCCTTCAATACATTGGAGTTCCTCGGCTTTGGGTAGAATTAGATGCTGCATTTGACGGACAATATCCAGTTGAGCGCTCATGCGGAGGTTTTCGGTTTTCAGCTTCTGATTGAGCGCCTGAATTTCTTGATTCGCTGTCGCGAGTTGGGCGGTGCGTTCGGTGACTTTATCTTCTAAGGTGACAAAGGCGTGCTGAAGTTGTCCTGACATACGGTTAAACGAGTCAGCGAGTTCCCCCACTTCATCGGTTGAATTAACCGCCGCTTTAACACTCAAATCCCCATCTTGGAGACGGCGGGTCACGTCTGTCAGTCGTTTAATCGGTTCCGCAATTTGTCGGCGTAACCAAAATGCCATAGCGATGGCAAGGATTAAGGCAAAAATTCCCCAAATTAGTGTTTGCCATTGCGCTTGATTGAGACTGCGATTGGCTTTTTTTAATTCCTGAGCTAGCATCAATTGCTGAGCGGTAACAATTTGATCAAGCTGGCTCAACATATCTTCGGCTAGCGGTTCAGCTTGGGTTTTCAGTAAGAATAATTCTTGGCGATAGCGGTCACTTTCAACAATTTCAAACATTCGTGGGGGTAAACGAAAGAATTCAGTACGTCTGTTGGCGATTTCATCAAAGCTGGTGCGCTGTTTAGCCGTCAAAAATTGCTGTTTTGCTACTAACTCTTGCCAAGCATTTTGGTTGGCTTGAGCCAGAGCATTGTACTCAAAGCGAAAGGAAGGAGAACGAGTGACTAAGTAGCTTTGTAAGGCAGAGATGAGGAGAGCAAAACTACTTTGAAACTCAGCCATATCCCGGAGGAGAGCCGTGTTAGTAGCGGAAGGCGATCGCGTCTGTTGATCATCGAGCATTTCTTCTATCTCTCGCTGAATAATAATAATCGGTTTTTTCCCTTGGCTATCCAAGAGTTTTAAGGCGGGTTGATTTTCCAGCAAGTCATCTCGCAAGGCGATTAGCTGATCGGGAAGTTCCGACCAAATCTGATACGTTTGTTTCAGTTTACCGACGCGATCGCGAATATCAGAGGCGGAGTGGTTCGCCAGCGCCTCCATTTGGGCTAAATCGGCTTCAAAGTTCTGTCTCGATTCCTGGTAGCGGTAGCGGTACTCCGGATCTCCCGTTGCTACATAAGCTCGCACCTGGGATAACATTTTCAGCAAATTTGCCTGGGCTTGGGCGGAGGCGAGGACAGTCGGAACTCGTGTATTCTGGGTTCGATTGATATTGACTTGAGCCTCTCGCCCCCCCAAATAATTTCGCCCAATCACCAGAAACGTCATCACAATTAAAATACCAAAGGCAATATTTAATTTTTGTCCAATTTTCCGATTACGCAGCTTAACAGCTAGTTTCCGACGGTTAGCTTGAAATCGATGATTGAGTAGTTTAGATTTAAAAGCATTCAGCCTGAAACTCACCGTATTAACCTCGCCCCATGTAATCGGGTTGAACTGATACCGAGTTTAAACTTTATAGTTTAGCACCTTTTACCCGAATCAATCCCGACTAAATCATTAATTTTAGCTAAAATCTTTAGGTACAAACTGCTCCAAACTCAATTCATTGATCCGATTCCACTGATAAATCTTACGGCGAAACGCTTTCCATTTATTATATACCTCTCTAAAGATTATATCTTGACGAGCATTTTCTTCCAAAAGGTCAACACTCACTTGATAAGCCGTTTGTAATATCTCTTGACTGTAGGATTTTAATTGGGTTCCACCCTCAACTAACCGTTTCAGCGCCTCCCCATTCGCCGCATCCAAGGCGGCTAACATCGTCAAACTCGTTTCCGTCGCCGCCGCTTGCAAAATTTGCTGATAGGCTTTCGGTAACGTTTGCCATTGCTGGCGACTCACGAGAATATCTTCACTCGCGCCCGGTTCCCACCAGCCTGGATAATAGTAATAGCGAGCCACACGGTGCAATCCTAGCTTCTCATCATCATGAGGATTGCGCCATTCGGCTGCCTCAATTCTACCCGTCTTTAGCGCCGCCAAAATTTCATCGCCCCCTAAGATAATCACTTTCGCCCCAAAACGGCTGAGAATTTGCGCTCCCCATCCAGGAATGCGAATTTTTAGTTCTTTAAAGTCAGTTGAACTATTCATTTCTTTGTTGAACCATCCGCCCATTTGGATACCCACAGCACCAGCCGGGAATGCAATAATGCCAAAGTCAGCATAGAGCTGATGCATAATCTCTAAACCCCCCCCATAATGTAGCCAAGCATTCTGTTGGTACGTTGTTAGTCCAAAGGGAACAGAAATGCTAAAGATTAAGGTGGGATTTTTGTCCAGATAGTAAAGAGCGGTTGTATGCCCGCACTCAACCGTTCCCGCTTTAACCGCATCAAACACCTGTAGTGGGGGAACAATTTCACCCGCCGGATAGGGAATAATCACAAACCGTCCATTCGTCGCCACCTTCACTCGTTGACAAAGTTCTTCCACCGCGCCAAAGGTAATATCACTTTTGAGCCAACTGGTTGCCATGCGCCATTGAATCGTGGGTTGCGTTGGTGTAGAAGCCTCAGGTTGAGGAGTACTTTGAGTTGAGGCTACTGTGGTGAACCCTGCTGTTCCTAGCACAGCATTTTTGCAGAAGTTTCGGCGCTTCATCGTTAGAATACCCATTGAGTTTAAATGGAATGGTACTTACTTAAGCACTAAAGTTCTGACTACAAACCTCAGTTTTGCCAGTAAGATAGATTTCATGAGGATGTAACTCTAATCCACCAAATAGGGAAAATATTATAACGTTCCCATTACAGCATCAACCAATAAATCTGCCCCAAATCGCACCACATCCGTACAAGGTAAACCTGCCTCATCCTGAACCTGGGCGATCGCGTCTTGTGCTTCCTCATCTCTCAAATGCCCCGTATTTAAGGCAATTGCCACGACTGGAATTGGTGCAAATGCCCCTCCCGCCCTAGCCACAGTTTCATAGAGGTGAATCACCTCCGGTAACGGTGGAATCATTACATCCTGACAATGGCGAATATGAGTTTGTCCAGCGCGATGAACTACTATTAACCCTGTCGGTTGTGTGCCTCGAATTAGGGGTAAGGTTGCCGTAGAACCGGGATGAATCAGTGACCCCTGTCCTTCTATGATTAACAACTCATAATCATTACCAAATTTCATCACTATTTGTTCAACCGCACCCGCCGCAAAATCAACTCGAATCGCATCTAAAGGAATACCATCTCCAGCAATCATTAACCCTGCTTGACCCGTTGCCAAAAACTTAGACTTGATTCCCTTTCGACAAGCGGCGCGATGGAACTCAATACTGGTAGACATTTTGCCCACACTCATATCCGTCCCCACGGTTAAAATCCGTTGACAAGAGAGCGATCGCGCTTGGGCTTTGCCAATCCCTAAATCCTGGGGTTCCTGACGAATATCCCAAATTTCTTGATTCGGTTGGAGTAATTCCTGTAATTCGGGATCAGATGCCATGGGCGTATGCAAACCGTTATAAACTGAAAGTCCCGCCGCAATTCCCTGCTTAACTTCTTGCCTCCAAACCTCTGGCAACCGTCCCCCCGATGGGGCAATTCCAATGGCTAATATAGTCGGATTGTAGGCGAGGGCGGAACTCACTGAATCCACAATCGGCGCATTACAGTTAATTCCAGTTAATTCAGATAAAGACTCTCCAGCACAATCTTTGTCAATCACCGCCACCACCGTTGCTTCCCCATACCGTAGCAGCGTTAATCCGGTTTTGCCGTGATCGCCGCGAATCCCTTCATGTAATAAAATAGCGACGCGCTGATCACTTGTCAGATACATGGCGTTGCACTCCCAATCCTGATAAATTATTTGGTATCAATCGTCCATCTTGCAGTGTCGCCCCAGTGAAGGGATCGTCAGCTAAGTTCAAATGGCTGTCTAAATCCAGATAATCGGCGAAAGAGGATAAATGAGAGGCGGCGGTATTGGCGAGGGTACTATCGGAATAGCAGCCATACATCACCTGTAATCCACAGGCTTTGGCGGTATGTACCATCCGCAAGGCTTCGGTTAATCCACCGGATTTCATTAGTTTGATATTAATCCCATGAATGCAATCCGCCAGAGGTGGAATATCCGCACTGGTAAAGCAACTTTCATCCACAAAAATCGGTACAGGCGATCGCGAATACAGGTGAGGTAAATCCGCCTCTTGTCCGGCGGGAAGGGGTTGTTCGACGTATTTGACACCTTGTTTGGCTAACCAGTCGCACATTTTTATCGCATCATCTACACTCCAACCGCCATTCGCATCAACGGTTAACTGGGCTTGGGGGGCGACATCTCGGATAGCTAATAGCATTTCGCGATCGGCTTCAATTCCGTCAGGGGAACCGAGTTTAATTTTAAGCACATTGCCCCCAGTAATCGGTATCCAATTTCGCACTCGTTGTTTTGCGGCTTCAGGTGTACCAATTCCTACCGTGGCGGAAATTGGCACAATCCGGTGGCGATTGCATCCCCACAATTTCCATAAGGGAACACCTAAGTGTTTTCCTAACCAATCCTGTAATGCGATATCAATCGCCGCCCTAGCCGCCGATGGTGCATCCGCATCTGCCAAGACTCGTTCGATTTTCTGGCGTTCCCAGGGGGTATAGGTTTCTAATGTCGGTATCACTAACTCCAGTGCATCCAACAACATCTGAGTCGTTTGGGGAGGTTTAGTTAAGGGATGGGATGGAGTCGCGATCGCAAAGGGAGAGGCTTCACCCCAACCCTCTATCCCCTGATGTTCTAGCCGCACCCAGATATTGGTGCTTTGGGAGGTTGTACCGCGACTAATGGTTAATGGGAATCGCTTGTGAACAGTAAAAGGTTCTAGGCTAAGGCGCATAATCCAAGGGTGGTTTGGGGAAAAGTAAACCCATACTAGGTTATGGTACTGGAATTTCCTGATCTCAACCGGAAGCCGATGGGGTAACGGGCTTAAAGCTTGGCTTGACAGCGCTTCAGGTAAATCTGTAGGGTGAGGAGAGTGAAGTAACGCACTACTCACCGTTAAAGACTTGGGTGGAATAGATTTTACGGTTAAATCGGGCGCAAGCCTTGCGCCCCTAAAGGTTCTGAATGGAAGCGTTATCCATCAAATTCAGTGTGTTACGCCATTACACAAAACCTATTACAACGGGTGCAAGATATCAGTTGGACTTGGTACAATTGACCCATTATACTGTGTTGGTCTGTTGTTGATGCTTCACATTAAAAATCTTACTATTCATAAATTCCGGGGGCTGCGCGATTTGAATTTGCAGAACCTGGGACGGATTAATTTGCTTGTTGGCATTAACAACTCAGGCAAAACCAGTGTTTTAGAAGCCATTTCCACCTATTGCTGTCCGTTAGATCCACTGGAGTGGCTAAATACGGCAAGGCGGCGAGAAATTAAATCGTCTCGTAAACCTAAGCTGGATGCACTCAAATGGTTGTTTCCTCATCACAATAATCAAGATGAGATTATTGACTTTTACCAAGGGGAGACCTATCTATCTGGTGATGGCATTTTTCCCGTCAAGGAATCTAGGGCTATCTATCAAGAGATAGAAGGAGTAGGAGAGTCGGAATATCTAGAGGACGAGTCTAACGTTTCTGAAGACGAGCTAGAGCTTGAAAATACCTCAATCAAGCGCGGTGCTTCTATAGAGCTAAAAGCTCACTTAAACGATGATTTGAAGGATCTCAACTCCGAACCTGATCGAATAGAGACGTTTCAAGTGTGGGAACATAAGCCTTTCATTCAAAAAAACCGAAATGATCTAAGACTTCCAGTCAGTACAGTAACCCCATTTTCTCATCGCATTGAAACCTTACAAGTGGAGTTGCTATCAGAAGCGACGCTTCACCGATTTAAGTCGGAAGTGATTAAATCAATTCAAACTATAGATTCAGGAATTATTGATTTACAGAATCTGCCTCGTCCAGGAGTTAGCTCCATCGTTTATATTGATCACAAACAATTAGGTCTTGCACCATTGAGTGCTTTCGGTGATGGTGTCCGTCGCCTGCTATTCATAGCCTTGACTCTGGCAAAGATAAGAGGGGGTATTCTCCTGATTGATGAGTTAGAAACAGCGATCCATACCGAAGCACTCCAGGAATCATTTTCTTGGCTAGTTCAGTGGTGCAGAGAAATGGATGTACAACTTTTTGCCACAACTCACAGTCTTGATGCTATTGACGCGCTATTGGCTGCTACTGAAGCCGAAGCGGATCTCGTTGTCTATCGCCTAGAACCAAAGGACTCGATAACTCAAGCACTGCGACTTGATTGGCATCGTCTGCAAAGGCTGCGGGAGGGGTTAGGACAGGAGGTACGATGGTGAACTATGCCATCATAGGTGTTGAAGGCTCACACGATCAAGCATTTGTGGGCAAAGGACTTAAACTTTTAGGGTTTAAAGACTTTAGAAAAGAATGTAACGGTTTGGAGTCAGAGTTAGATCCGTTCTGGCGCAAATTTATCCCTACCTATCCCAAAAAAGGAAACTTATACAAGCGTCTTGATATGCCCTCTATCCTGTTTACGGAGTCTCTTTCCGTAGCTGTCTATGCAGGTGAAGGCAGTAATCTGGTAACCAATTTAGATGATATTATCTGCAACAACCTTGAGTATCAAACCAATCTTGCCGCCTTAGGGATTGTTGCTGATGCTGATAAAAAGTCTCCTGATGCAGTAGTAAACGATTATTCTGATTGCTTCCAGACTTATTTTCCCAATTTCCCCATACAACCTGGTGAAGTAGACACAACAAATACACCACGAACAGGAATCTATGTTTTGCCAGATAATCGTTCTCAGGGTGTGTTAGACACCTTACTTTGCCATTGTGGAGAAATTGCTTATCCGGCGTGGATGGAGAGATCACGCTCCTATCTGGCTCAATTTTCTGAGGAGGAGAGGAGAGCTTTTAAGTGCAAGTGGAAACCTTTCGATGAGGATAAAGCTTTAGTCGCTGCAATTGTCAGTATTCTTAAACCCGGAAAGACAAATACAGTGAGTATTTCAGATAATAATTGGGTTAGCGCAGAGACTCAAGTACAGGTTCCGACTCTTGCCAATTTCCTAAATTTTTTGAGGAGACTTTTATCCCTAAGCGAATTCTGATCGGAAATTGATATTTTGACTCCTAATAAACACTTTCTAGGACAGAGGGTTGAAAAGAGGGCGACCCGAGTCTATTTAGTGGACTGGAGTTGTTAATTAGTGCAAGCGGGTCGCCCCTACACGAAGACTAACGGTCTTTGTTCCTTGTATCACGGATGATACCAATACCCAAATCACTGTCCAGTCTAGCTAATGTTCTATTTTGTCACGTTATTCAAAGAATCTTTACGAAATTATCTTTCTGCACCCCTCCGCCCCTCCGCACCTCCACCCCCCACACCCCAACTTTTAACCGGGGGGCCAGTCCATCTGGCGTCCGCCTAAAATGTGTAAATGTAGATGATCCACGGTTTGACCGCCATCAGCACCGTTGTTGATCACCACCCGATACCCTTGATTCAAACCCACTTGTTCAGCCACTCGCTTGGCGGTTAACAGCAGATGCCCCATAAGGGCGTGATCGTGGGACTCCGCTGCCGCTAGCTGGGGAATCGGTTGTTTGGGAATGAGCAGAATATGAACGGGGGCTTTGGGTGCAACATCCTTGAAGGCTAGGACTAGATCATCCTCATACACAATATCAGCCGGGATTTCCCGACGGATAATCTTGCTAAAGATTGTCTCACTCATGGCTTATCGCGGTTTTAGTCTAAATGCTTGATTAGAAAGTAGCATACAGGAACCAAAACCACCTAAGATCGAGGTAGAGTAAACAATTTGGGAGAAACCTCTCTAATTCAACCGCATCGGTTTTCTATAATTTATTAGCCTTCAACGAGAGTGCATGGCATTCTCACTATTGGAACAAGACGTTAGTCAGCTATGTCTATCGAGAAACTTCAGCCTGCTGAAAAAGCCGCCGTCGGTGTCTACATGCCTTATTATCAAGGCGCTAAGCGCAATGCTCTCCCTCTGGCGATTAGTCTGTATCAACAGGGATCGTTAGAAGGAAATCGCCGTATTGAAGGCGGTGAGAGCATTCCCTTTGTGGCAACCTGGTTTGTCTCTAAACTCCCTTCAGAACCCACTCGCTGCCGATTACAGTTTGACGGCAATGCGGAACTGAGTTATGAGGTAACGTTGCCGAATTCTGAATTTATTAACTACTTAATCGAAGTGATTTTGAATTTCAAGCGTACCCGCTTGACGGATTTTTCCCAGACGTTTTATCGCAAACTACTACGTGACGAGTAAACTCAAGTGGCATTTTGAACAGAGGAGCGAAATTAGGGGTGACAAAATCCGTGAATTATTTACTAATCGGATCAACTGAAGCATATAGTGGCAAGTCCGCCATCATTCTGGGCATCGCCCATCAGCTTAAAAGTAAAGGACTGGATATTGGTTATGGTAAGCTTTTAGGCTGTACTGAGTATGTGAATCAACTGAATCGGGAAGGCGATGATGTGCAGTTTATTCCGTCTATCCTAGATCTACCAGAAAAACGGGTGCGATCTCCTCTACTCTATCTGGATGATCAGACGATGCAGAAACGCTTGCGGGGTGAGGATTCGACCAATTATCGTGCATCGCTGAAGTCCTATCTCCAGCCGCCAATTGGTGATTTAATGGTACTCGAAGGACCGAGTACCCTGTTTGAAGGCAATTTATTTGACCTCTCGTTGCTGAACATTGCTCAGGAAATAGAGGCTTCAATTATATTAGTCAGCCGTTTTCATTCAGTATTACTGGTGGAAACGCTGCTATCTGCCAAAAACCAACTGGGCGATCGCTTACGGGGAGTTGTGATTAATGCGGTTCCGGCAGATCAACTGGAAATCGTCCAATCCACTGTTCAACCGTTTCTAGAGGCGCAAGGTATTCCCGTATTAGGGATTCTACCTCAAAACGATTTACTCCGCAGCGTTACGGTGCGAGAATTGATTCATCAACTCGATGCTCAAGTGCTTTGCCGTCCGGATCGGATAGATTTATTGGTTCAAAGTTTGACCATTGGCGCGATGAATGTCAACTCTGCCCTAAAATATTTCCGCAAAGGCAAGCACATGGCAGTCGTCACCGGAGGCGATCGCACGGATATCCAAATGGCAGCACTGGAAACATCTACCCACTGTCTGATTTTAACAGGGCAAATACCACCCCAACCGTTAATTGTCAACCGGGCTGAAGAACTAGAAATCCCTATCTTATCTGTGGATCTCGATACCCTGACAACGGTGGAAATTATCGATCGCGCTTTTGGTCAAGTACGCCTGCGCGAATCCATTAAAGCCCAGTGCATCCAACAGCTTATGGGAGAACATTTTGATAGTGAACGGTTGATGAATCTATTGGGTTTAGAAGCGGCTGTGTCAACGCATTAAGACTTCATCATTTGTCATTTGTCTTTAGTTTTTAGTCATGAATCTGTCTACCTTGATACGGCAGATTTTTTGTTTGAATCTTGAATTTTAAATTGGCTGGATTAATGGTTACCCATCACTGAATAGACTCTCATGAGGTTAGATTTAGAACGATTTTTTGCGGCGTGTAATCCCAGCAAAACTCTAAACATGAAAAATGCTGAGGATAACAAGTATTACATCGAATTTGCTGGAGTGCGGGGTGGTAAGGCAATTGAAGCCCTAAAACGAACGATCGCACGGCTATCACCTAACGAACCCACCTGTCAATTATTCACCGGACATAAACTGTTAATCTTGATATTGGCACTCCAGAGTAATTTCCGGTTCGATGCGATACTTTGTTAAGGGCGCAAGCCTTGCGCCCCTACATTCATTTGCATTAACGAACGCTATTCACTCAAATCGGATACTATTCAACCAACTCCTTGAAAGAAACAGCTTAACCTGAGATCCTCCAACAGCAGTGATCAAAGACCGTGCGATCGCGCTACTCTGAAGTGGCGTTCTTATGTTTTGCTATGAACTCGATCCTGGTTTTCGGTAGCATCAACATCGATTTAGTCACCAAAACGCCTCGTTTACCTGTCGCGGGTGAAACTCTACAAGGATCTGAGTTTTTTACCGCCCCTGGGGGGAAAGGGGCAAATCAAGCCGTCGCCGCCGCCAGACTGGGAATGATGACTCACTTGGTTGGGCGCTTGGGAGATGATGCATTTGCCCATCAACTGCTGGCAAGTTTACAAGCCGCAGGTGTGCAAACAGATAAAATTTTGCGGGATACTTCAGCAAGTTCCGGTGTGGCGGTGATTTTGGTTGATGAAGCGGGTGAAAATCAGATTGTGATTACAGCAGGTGCCAATGGACAACTCAATCAAACCGATGTGGCACGTCTTAAACCCCTCTTACCCACAGCCACCGCGCTACTGATGCAGCTAGAAATTCCCCTGATTACCGTTGTTGAAGCGGCTAGAACTGCCCATGATGCAGGGGTTCCGGTCATTCTTGATCCAGCACCTGCCCAGGATATTCCACTTGAACTGTATACCCTGGTTGATATTATGACTCCCAATCAGATAGAAGCCAGTCAGTTGGTGGGTTTTGCTGTGGATAGTCTGGAAACAGCCCAGAAAGCCGCGCCTATCCTTCAGCAACGAGGTGTGAAGACTGTCATTCTGACATTGGGGAACCAAGGCGTTTACTGTAGCACCCCATCTGAACGCTTTTTTATACCAGCATTTCCAGTTCAAGTTGTTGATACTACGGCGGCGGGTGATGCGTTTAATGGCGCATTAGCTGTGGCGTTGGCAGAGGGATTACCGATACAGGAAGCCGTTGTTTGGGGTGCAGCAGCCGGGGCAATTTCGGTGACTCAAGCCGGGGCGCAGCCTTCGCTACCAAATCGCGAAGTATTGGAACAGTTTTTCATCGATGTAGAGACGTAGCATGCTACGTCTCTACACAAGATTCGTGGCGTTGTTTTTCGTTCAGATTAACCACCAGCCACAGCAGGGACAATGCTGACTTCATCGCCATCGCTGAGTTGGGTATTTGTGCCATCGAGAAAGCGAATATCTTCGCTATTGACGTAGAAGTTTAAAAAGCGACGCGGCTTCCCTTGATCATCACACAAGCGCCCTTTAATTCCAGGACAACTAATTTCGAGGGAGTCCAAAAGTTCAGCGACATTGCCAGCGCTGCATTCAATCATTGCTTTATTGTCAGTGAATTTCTGGAGGGTGGTAGGAATTAAAACTTTTACAGCCATAGATTTGGAATCAGTGATTAATGGGTAGATGTTCGAGATGTTTCCAAGTAGAGATATAGGGAAACAACTTAAGGTGATAAGCAATACTGGTCAGCTTTTGGGCTGTGTACTCGCACTTTTTGCCTCCCTTCTTCTACCCAAGCCGGGTTAACTACCCCCTTCATGAGTAGAGACAAGGCAACAGGCTTTCATCGGCTAAGGGATAAAGGGGGTTCCTGTCGTCGGATTTGGTATTACTCCCCTCTCCCAAGCTTGGGAGAGGGGCTGGGGGTGAGGGTTGTCAACGTATTAAACCAAAACTTGTTGCCATTCTAAACGGTCAAGGGTATGCGCCCGTTCTAATGCTCGCTCAAAACTGTCTAATTTGGGTTCAATGGTGAGGGGTTCTCCAATATATCCTTGAACTGCTTCTTGGGTTTTGAGTCCATTCCCGGTGATATAGGCAACAGTGGTTTCATCCGGGTTAATTTTTCCAGCTTCCACCAATTTTTTGAGAACGGCAATTGTTGTACCGCCAGCGGTTTCGGTAAAGATACCTTCAGTTTCAGCCAGCAGTTTCATCCCTTCGATAATTTCGGCGTCGGTGACGGATTCAATATTACCGTTGGTTTTCTGGGCGATCTCTAGGGCGTAAATGCCATCAGCAGGATTTCCGATCGCGATCGACTTAGCAATTGTACTCGGTTTTACCGGAGTCACAAAATCCCGTCCTTCCCGGAAGGCTTGGGCAATGGGAGAACAGCCTTCGGCTTGTGCGCCACTGAAGCGCACCGCTTTATCCGCTACTAAGCCAGTTTTGACGAACTCTTGGAAACCTTTATAAATTTTTGTGAACAGAGAACCGGAAGCCAAGGGCGACACAATATGATCCGGTAGCTGCCAACCCAGTTGTTCGGCGACTTCAAAGCCCAGAGTTTTTGAGCCTTCTGAATAATAAGGACGCAAGTTAATGTTGACAAATCCCCAACCATGGGTATTGGCAACCTCACAACAGAGGCGGTTGACCTGATCATAGTTGCCTTCTACTGCCATTACGGTGGGGTTGTAGATTAATGTACCTAAGACTTTCCCCGCTTCTAAGTCAGCCGGAATAAATACACAACAATCTAAGCCCGCGTGTGCCGCGATCGCAGCGGTAGAATTAGCTAAGTTCCCTGTACTGGCACAAGATACGGTAGAAAATCCTAATTCTCTAGCTCTAGTGAGGGCTACAGATACCACCCGATCCTTGAAACTCAAGGTGGGCATATTTACAGCATCATTTTTAATATAAAGATTTTTTAGACCCAGGCGGCGGGCGAGACGATGGGATTTGACTAGAGGTGTCATCCCTGTCCCCACATCAATAGGATTATCGGTAGCTACGGGTAGGAAGGAACGATAGCGCCAAATTGAATTCGGACCTGACTGAATCGTCTCACGGGTGACATGGCGGCGCAGGGCGTCGTAGTCATACGTGACTTCCAACGGACCAAAGCAGAACTCGCAAACGTGGATGGGTTGGAGTTCATATTCAGCACCACACTCTTTACAAGTGAGGTTTTTGAATGTAGCAGAGGTGCTGGATGTATTGGATGTATGGGGGATGGTTGCCTGGGTCATGATGTGGTCTCTCTCTAGTTCGTCAACGTTTTGCTGATAGTAGCACAGCCCAAAACCACCGTCAAACATACCCGACTTTTTTTGTCGGGATTGATTTTGTGGAAAGGAAGCTGGGTAATATGGGGGAGATGAGGGAGATTATGTAGGAGCGGGTTTCACTACTATTGTTTGAAATGGTGCGTTACGCTTCGCTAACGCACCCTACGCACCCTACATACGAATGACAAATGACGAATGACGAATGACGAATGACGAATGACAAATGACAAATGACGAATGACAAATGACGAATGACAAATGACGAATGACAAATGACGAACACTTCCCTTTATCAAGTCGGTGGGAGTCTACACAAAGATGCTCCCACCTATGTTCAACGAAAAGCCGATCGCGAACTGTATCATGCTCTAAAACAGGGTGAGTTTTGCTATGTTCTCAACTGTCGGCAAATGGGAAAATCGTCTCTATTAGTTCAAACCCACCATCGCTTGCAAGAAGAAGGATTCCAATGTGCCACGCTTGATATGACCATGATAGGTTCGGAAACGATTACGCCTGATCAGTGGTATAAGGGATTAGTTCTGGATTTAACTCGCAAATTTAAACTGTTTAAAACGGTTAATCTAAAAAAATGGTGGCAGGAGCAAGAAGATATTTCGTTGCCTCAACGATTTAATAAATTTATCAGCGAAATCCTTTTAACTCAATTCCCCAACCAAAATATAATTATATTTATCGATGAGATTGATAGTATTTTAAGCTTGAATTTTCCTATTGATGACTTTTTCGCACTAATTCGGTTTTGTTATAATCAACGTAGTCTAGAATCGGACTACAATCGCCTCACCTTTGCCATCTTTGGTGTAGCCACACCTAGCGATTTAATTGCCGACAAAAAGCGCACGCCATTTAATATTGGCAAAGCCATAGAACTGCAAGGCTTTCAACTGGACGAAGCCCAACCCTTAACCCAAGGATTCAGCCAACAATTTGCTAAACCTGAAGCCATTATTAAAGAAATATTAGCCTGGACAGGAGGACAACCTTTTTTAACCCAAAAGCTATGTCAACTGGTGCTAGACGTGGCGCAAAATACAGTGAGAGATAATCTAAAAATTCCACCGGGTACTGAAGCCTTTTGGGTTGAATCCGTGGTACGCGATCGCATCATTCGCCATTGGGAATCTCAGGATGAACCAGAACACCTACGCACTGTTCGCGATCGCCTGTTGAGAAACGAAGCACGGGCAGGTAGATTACTGGGTATTTATCAGCAAATTTTACAGGAGATTGACATCGAAGCCGATGATAGTCGTGAACAAACAGAATTACTTTTATCAGGTTTAGTCGTCAAAGAACAAGGACTATTAAAGCTAAAAAATTGCATTTATCCAGCCGTTTTTAACCTGGACTGGGTTGAGAAACAATTAAACCATCTGCGTCCTTACTCTCAAACCTTGGCAGCTTGGGTGGAATCTCAATTTGCTGATTCATCACGACTCTTGCGGGGACAGGCTTTAAAAGATGCCCAAACTTGGTCTCAGGGCAAAAGTTTGAGTGACTTAGACTATCAATTCTTAGCCGCCAGCCAAATCTGCGATCGCAATGAGGTACAACAGCAGATAGAAGCCGAACGCATCAAGGAAGTGGAAGCCCGACTAGCCGCTGAACGTCAGATAGCGAAAAAGCAACGATTACTGTTGATAACTGTTGCGGCAATGTTAATTATCGTCAGTGGATTAGCCGGGGCAATTCTGGTACAAAACCGCAGGTTAGCGATTAGTGAAATTGAGGCAATTACTACGTCTTCAGAAGCACTATTTGCCCTCGATCAACGATTAGAGGCATTAATCGCCGCCCTGCGAGCCAAACAGAAATTACAAGCTTTAGGTAGAGTGGATATCCAGACAAAAGATTCGGTTGAAAACGTGCTACGAAAGGCAGTGTATGGCGTCAGGGAACATAATCGCCTCTCTGGTCATCACCAGCAAGTCCATGATGTAACATTTAGTCCTGATGGTTCAATGATTGCTTCAGCAGGTGACGATAAAACGATTAAGCTTTGGCAACCTGATGGAACGTTATTAAGGACAATTAAGGGACATAGCGATACCGTCAAAAGCGTAGCCTTTAGCCCAGATAGTCAACTTATTGCTTCAGCAAGTAAGGATAAAACCGTGAAACTGTGGCGGCGCGATGGCACATTAGTAGCTACACTTAATGGGCATACTAATCAGGTGAATAGTATCACCTTTAGTCCGAATGGTCAGATGTTGCTGTCTGGGAGTGATGATCAGACAATAAGACTTTGGAAAATTGATCGGACTTGTATGAATTTAGCAGACAAGGTAGATGAGGGAGATGAGGGCGGGTTTAGTAACATTAGGGTGACAACAAATGATCAGCGTGAAACCCGCCCCTACACAAAATTTAAAATCATGCCATCGAGGATTGCAAAGGGTCAAAACCATTCCCTCGAACGAATTGAAGGAGCGCCCAATCCCCAAGAATGCTTTGTTTCTAGAATTATCAAAGGGCATCGCGGAGAAGTTCGCAGTGTAGTCTTTAGTCCTGATGGTCAATACTTTGCCTCTGCTAGTTGGGATGACACTATCAAACTTTGGACGCCTAATGGAACGTTACTGAAAACTCTCAAAGGTCATCAGGGTGGGGTCAATGATGTAACTGTTAGTCCCAATAGTCAAATTTTGGCTTCAAGTTCGATAGATGGAACCGTCAAACTCTGGCAACCTGATGGACTATTACTGAGAACGTTAACCGGACATACGGATGGAGTTTTTGGTTTAGCATTTAGTTCCGATAGTCAAACCCTTGCTTCTGTAAGTTGGGATCAAACTGTTAGACTGTGGCAAACAGATGGAACTGAACTCAGTGTTTTGAAAGGGCATCAAAATGGACTCTGGGCGGTGGCATTTAGCCCCGATGGTCAAATGTTGGCGTCTGCGAGTTTGGATGGTACAATTAAACTTTGGACGCAAGAAAAAAGCTTATTAACCTTTCTCCAAGGACATCAAGATGCGGTTTGGGGTGTTGATTTCAGTCCAGATAGTCAAACTCTGGTTTCCGGGAGTTGGGATGGTGCGATCAAACTCTGGCGACGTGATGGTCAGGTGTTAGCGTCTTTTAAGGGGCATGATGACGCCGTGTTAGATGTTGCTGTTGCTCCGCCAGTGAAGGCTAATTTTCCCTCTGAAAATGGTCTTGTGAAGCAGAAAGAAAAGAATCAAGGCAATAGCGAGATTATTGAATCACTGCCAACCAATGAGCTAATAATTGCCTCAGCGAGTGTAGATAAAACGATTAAAATTTGGCAGGGTGATGGGACTTTATTGAAAACCTTACGGGGACATAGCAGCAGAGTTTACGGTGTAGAATTTAGCCCAGAGGGTCAGTTACTTGCCTCTGCTAGTACCGATAATACCATCAAACTTTGGACGCGGGAGGGGAAATTACTCAAAACTTTAACCGGACATCGTGATGTAGTTTTTGACGTGGTATTTAGCCCAGATGGTCAATTGATCGCCTCTGGAAGTCAAGATAAAACGATTAAACTTTGGACAAGGGAGGGCATCTTGTTGAACACCTTAACCGGACATGGTGATAGTATTCTTGGCTTAGCCTTTAGTCCCGATAGTCAGCGCCTTGCTTCCGCGAGTTGGGACAATACGATTAAACTTTGGACAAGGGATGGTACATTACTAGCCACCCTAGACGGGCATCGCGATCGCGTCAACGATATTGCATTTAGTCCCGATGGGCAACTTCTGGCGTCTGCGGGTTTAGATAAGACGGTTAAACTGTGGCGCAAGGACGGTACACTGCTAGTCACGTTAGAAGCCCATAGCGATCGCATCTACGATATCGCCTTTAGTCCCGATGGTCGCACCCTTGCCTCTGCTAGTGTAGACAAAAGCGTAATTTTGTGGGATTTAGAGCGTATCATTGACCTGAATCAGGTTTGGGCGTTTGGTTGCGATTGGGTACAGGACTATCTGCGGACAAATGTCAAAGTTAAGGAACAGGATAAAAAAGTTTGTGACAACCTTAGTAACCCTTAACGCCGCAGGCGTTTAAGTAGGTGGGGACAATTAAAGTTAAATTTCATCTAGACTAGCTATATATTTTTTATCAATACAGTGTGGTCATTCAGAACAACAAACTTATAACTTTATCACTTCTACAATATGGATACTCTGACCAAGCTGGCTAATCGCCGTTATTTTGACCAACAACTTGAACAAGAGTGGCATCATTTAAATGTCGAACAGTCTCCTCTATCCTTAATTTTGTGTGATATCGATTGTTTCAAAACCTACAACGAAATCTATGGCATAGCAGCGGGTGATGAGTGTTTGCGACGCATTGCCGATTGCCTACGTCGCTGTGTTAAGCGGACAACAGATATCGTCGCACGTTATGGGGGAGAAGAATTTGCGATTCTTTTACCGCATACTAATGCTATGGGAGCTTTTCAAGTAGCAGAAAAGATGCGAGAGAAAATCAAATCCCAAGGCATTGAATTTAAACCGCCTGACACGTTCAATTTACCCGCGTCTGTTGTCACCGTTAGTTTTGGCGTTGCCAGTCTGGTTGACCCCCATACTGACATCGATGCCTTAATTATGGCGGCAAATCAAGCTCTTTATCTATCGAAACAGCAAGGACGCGATCGCGTTACCCTCAGTTCAGTATAAGTTTCAACCGCTTCTAAAAACCTAGACAAACCTACCCACAAGTAATTCTGTCTTGGTATAAGTCCACGGTGTAACTTTTGGTCGATAACCGTTAACGCTTACACTTGGCTGATACCCGGCATTGTTGCTCGATATCAGCCTTAACC
>NZ_JAVJQN010000078.1:0-3451 GCF_040218245.1 Coleofasciculus sp. E1-EBD-02
GAACAACAACGCTGTATCATAACGTCGATTCTTTTTCGGTTCCGGTTGGATGCATTCGGCGGGTAAAATAGTTTCTATGGTTGATTCTCCCTGGGCGATTAACTCAGTTAAAAAAGATGGGGAGAAGGCGCGATCGCACTCTTGTATCTCCGACCACTTTTTCCTTTGATTGAGTAGGGTTTGCAGGGCTTTTAACCCCGCAACTACGCCGCCAACACTAGACGCTTCTAGTTTGCGCGTTTCCTCCCAATGACCACTATCTTCATCCTGCCAATAGCGAATTGCTTGAAAGTAATGGGAAAATAATGCCAAAACAGCGAATTCATCAGCTTCAGGATTCAGGAGTCCCTGAGTTGCTAATTGACAGTAAAACCATAAGAAAAATCCCAAAGCATCATTTTGCGCGTGCGCCCATTTTTGATTGATTTCCGCCAAATTTTTACCATCAAAGCGAACATGGTGGCGCTCCATCACATTCTGGGGATTAACTTCGCCCTCAATAATCTTGATAAAACGCCATTGATACTTTTTAAAATAGCTGATCAGGGCATTAACCGTTTTCAGAGCAATTTCAACCTCTCCCAGAACATAATGGGCATGAGCAATATAGATATTATCTCGTACCCAGACACTGGTATAGTCTGTATATTCGGTGTCACTTTTTAATAAAGCTGCCGCAAATAAGCCATTTTCTAGTGAGGGAAACTGAAACGTGCCTTGGTTTTTGAGAAACTCGAATAACTGCTGAATATCTGACACACAATAGTCAGCCCGCATGAAGTCAAGGAGTTTTGGGTGATGGAGAATGAGCATTGTTGGATATATCTCGATGAATAACTGAAAATCAATGGCACTGAAATATTTAAATGCGTGACAGCTTATCGTAGGGTGGGCACTACCCACCAGCATGAATTCAGTGCTGTTCAACTTAAACTTAAAATCCTAATGAGCCAATCCCGTTGATCGCCCGGTTTACTCTTTATAATTTAATCAGTTGTTTCCTCAATCGACATAATGAGCCTCAAAGACCGCATCTCTGAAGATATCAAAGTCGCGATGAAGGCGAAAGATAAAGTTTGGCTGGAAACGGTTCGCAGTATCAAAAAGCTGATCCTAGAAAAAGAGGTCAGCTTGCGCCCTCAAGGACAAGAGACACTCACCGAAACTCAGGAACTTGAACTCTTAGCCCAACTTGCCAAACAGCGTCGGGATTCAATGGAACAGTATCGTAACGCTGGACGGGAAGACTTGGCGGAACAAGAAGCCAAAGAGTTAGCCATACTTGAAGAATATCTCCCCGCCCCACTATCCGATCAGGAAATTGAAGCGGTACTGGATGAAATTATTACCCAAACTGGTGCAAGTTCGATGAAAGACATGGGGAAAGTCATGGGACCCGCCATGGATAAGTTAAAAGGGCGTGCTGAAGGTCGTAAGATTCAAGCTATGGTGAAAACTAAACTCAGTGGATAAGTTGTCATTTGTCAGGGAACAGGGAACAGGGCTAACAACTGTAACTTAATATCTATCCAAACCTCCCCATCACCCCATCTCCCTCCATCGGACTATCACGATGCAAGAAACCCCAGATTACATTCTATTTGCCCAACACGGATGGGCAGATACAGAAGAGGCGATCGCAGCGATGGCGAAAACTTTGGCGACTCCCCAGACGCTGGTGATTACACCCAATCTGGGTTGGTGGAAAACCTGGTGGCGGATTAAGCCGTTAATCAAGCAGGTGGAGGGAATTGCTACGGAAACAATTGCCCAGTATCCCCAAACCCCGATCCGGATTATTGGTTATTCCCTTGGCGGATTAATCTGGGTAGAACTTCTCAACCAACATCCCGAATGGTGGACTCAGGTGGAGTCGTTGGTTCTCGTGGCTTCTCCTATTGGTGGGGTGGATTTAGCCCGAAATTTTACATTTTTGGGAATGGGTGTCGGGATAGCCGGGGCTTTGTTGAACAATCGCCGCCAGATGGCGGAATCCATTGCTAAAGTGATTCCCACGTTAGTGATTGCGGGCGATGTTGGTGGCGGAACGGACGGTGCAGTGACTCTAGAAGAAACGAAGGTTCCCGGTGCAAATTTCTTTTATCTACCCACATTATCCCATCCCACGCTAAAAAATCATCCGGCTGTAGCGGAAGTGATTCGGGACTTTTGGCAAAATCCAGTAATAATTGATGGTTGATTTGTTATTGGTCTTTCGTCATTTGCCATTCGTCCTTTGCAAATTCTCTTCCTCATCTAACTATCACGATGCCAAAAACCCCAGACTTTATTATATTTGCCCAACATGGCTGGGCGGATACCCATCACGCGATCGCAGCCCTAGCGAAATCCTTAGCCACGCCCCAGTCTCACTTGGTTACACCCAATCTGGGTTGGTTGAAAACCTGGTGGCGAATTGAACCATTAATTCAACACGTAGAAAGAGTCGCCACTGAAACCATTACCCAATATCCTGATACCCCAATCCGAATTATCGGTCATTCCATGGGCGGTTTAATTTGGCTAGAAATTCTCAATCAACATCCCCAATGGTGGTCTCAGATAGAATCATTTGTACTGGTTGCATCCCCCATTGGCGGGTCAGATTTAGCCCGACTAATAGACCCCTTTAGTGTTGGTATCGGTATGGCTGGTGCGCTAGGTATCAATCGCCGCCAGATTGCACAATCCATCGCCAAAAAGATTCCTACGTTAGTCATTGCTGGCGATAGGGATAGGGGTAGCGACGGCACAATTACTGTTGAATCAACCAAGTTTTCCGGTGCCAAGTTTGTAAGTATCCCCAATTTAGCCCATGCCCAACTCAAAAATCATCCTACTGTCATTGGAATTATCCGGGAATTTTGGGCAAATCCGACAATCACTAACCCTTACCCCCTAGATTTTACCGCTCAGTTAATTGAACGCTTGCAATCAATACCTGGAATGACTGATGCTCATCCGCGAGACTTTTCCCGTAGTCAACCCTACATCACTTTAGCTAACGGATTCACGATTCGCATCTGGACAAGTCCGTTACACGTTGATCATATCTTTGTCGCTAATCCCGAAGGGGAATGTCTTTACAGCGGATTCGTTGGCTGGATGCATCGTGGGGCGTTACATCAAGCGTTAGCTGAAATTGGGAATCAGTAAACCCGTTTTCTATAGCCGGAGTGGACTGACACAGCTAAAATTATGGAATAGATTGATTGTTAAATTGGGCGCACGTCGGTGCGCCCCTACAATTCCAATCCACCAAATAAGGTGTGCCACGCCAGTAGGGTGCGTTAGCAAAGCGTAACGCACCATTGTTTATCTTGATCCGCCGTAAAACCTTCGCTTTTAGCGACGGGATATAAGGCGGGGGAATCGGAGGTAAGGAGATTCCCAAACTACGCCGCGCAATTGAGCGATAAAACTCCTGATTAACTCAGATTGAGTCATCCCT
>NZ_JAVJQN010000080.1:0-48647 GCF_040218245.1 Coleofasciculus sp. E1-EBD-02
ATCCACCATCGCTTTCACTTCTTGGTCAATCACTTCTGCAACTTGGGGACTGATTGAACGGCGCGGGCTGCCTATTCCAGCTAGGAACTGAGATTGGGGCTTGTCAAAGGCAATCGGTCCTAGTTTATCACTCATGCCATAAATTGTGACAAATCGTTCTGCCATATCTGTCGCCTTCTGGATGTCATCACTGGCACCTGTCGAGACTTTGCCAAATACCAATTCTTCGGCTGAACGTCCCGCCAGCATAATCGCAATGCGACCGCGAATTTCATCTTCACCGACTAAAAAGCGGTCTTCTTCTGGGAGTTGCAATGTGTAGCCTAAAGCACCAACACCACGGGGTACTATCGATATTTTCTCGACAATACCTGCTCCCGGTATCAGGGAACCGACTAAGGCATGACCCGTTTCGTGATACGCTACTATCTTTTTCTCTGTATCCGTCAGCACACGGGATTTTTTCTTCAGTCCAGCGATAACTCGCTCAATTGCTTCATTAAACTCTGCCATAGTCACGGTATGCAAAACCTCTGAATCTCTGCAACAGCAACAACAAGCGCTGACGGGTCAGGGAATTACGGTGAAACTGGGGTATTCTCTCACCCTGGGCGATGGGGATTTACCTGAATTGATTGTGGTGAGTCCGGGTGTTCCTTGGGATATCCCGGTTTTAATGGAAGCCAGGAATCGCGGAATTGATACGATTGGCGAGATGGAATTGGCTTGGCGTTATCTCAAGTCTTCTCCTTGGGTGGGGATTACGGGGACGAATGGTAAAACTACGACAACGGCTCTGATTGCGGCGATTTTTCAAGCGGCGGGTTTCTATGCTCCCGCCTGCGGTAATATCGGCTATGCGGCGTGTGAATTGGCGTTGAAGAAGCAGGGGAGCAGGGGAGCAGGGGAGCAGGGGAAGAGAGAATGCCTCTATTCCTAATTCCCAATCTCCAATTGACTGGGTGATTGCAGAAATTAGTAGTTATCAAATTGAGTCGTCACGGGATTTAGCCCCGACGATTGGGGTGTGGACAACGTTTACGCCGGATCATTTGAACCGCCACAAGACCCTGGAAAATTACTACACTATCAAAGCAACGCTGCTGTCGCGATCGCACGATCAAGTCTTTAATGGTGATGATCCGTATTTGCGTCAGTTGGGGACTACTCATTGGTCAAAGGCGCACTGGACAAGCGTCAAGGGTCGTGACACGACGCCTCGTCCCTGGGTGTATATTGAAAATGGCTGGGTGATAGTGGAATCTGAACCGATTGTTCCTGTGGATTCCTTGCGGATGGTGGGGAATCACAATCAGCAGAATTTACTCATGGCAGTTGCGGTAGCGCGGTTAGCTGGGATTGAGAAACAGGCAATTGTTGAGGCAATTACCAATTTTCCCGGTGTTCCTCATCGCTTAGAACATATTATCACCTGGCAGGGTATCGATTTTATTAATGATAGTAAAGCCACGAACTACGATGCCGCGCAAGTTGGATTAGCGGCGGTTGATAGTCCCGCTATTTTAATTGCTGGGGGTGAGTGGGAAAATCCTGTTCAACCAATCCAGCCAATGACTTGTCAAAATTTTTGAGCGGTGCTATTTTGAGTTAGGGTTATTGTGACTATCTGATGCCTATATTAATAATTTATGTAAAAAATAATAGCTATAATTGCCATATATGCTGTAATCTAAGCAATGGAAAAAATAACTATAAAACAATTAATTGCCAGCCCTCCTAAGTTCCCTAGGTTTGGACTAAACATAAATGACAGCAATGGTGTTAGCTGAAAATAAATTACTTCAAGAAATTGTCCAAAATGTTGAGCAAAATAATATTGCCGTTGCCGTTGAAAAAATACGTCAACAAGCAGCCAAATTTTGTCAACTTCCAACGAGTTGGCTACTCAACACAGCAGATGCCCTAGAAACTAAAAACTGGAGTATTTTGTCTGAAAGCTTTATCAACATGGATTTTATTGGTGAGGATGGTTATTTCTTAATCGTCGCACCGTACCAAATCAATCGAAAACGCCAAAAAAATGTCCGTTTAAGTGCACTTTACGGACAAATACACCCGAACGATGAGCCATCCATTGAACAACTCGAAAATCTGGTTCGGGAAAAATTTGGCACAGTGAGGGAAGGGATACCCATAAACCTGTCCTTTACTGAAATAGCCAGTTGCGGTAACGTCAGAGGTGAAGCGGGTGAAGCCTTCATTGTTCCCAATGGATGGTCGTTTACTGGGGGGGTTTCAGGTCCAGCATTAAACAATGCCAAAGAACAGCAACAACGTTTTTTAGGGCGTAGCCACAAATGTATCCGAACCGTCTTTGAAACTGAAACAGCTAATTTATTATTAGCGCCCTTAGAGGACGAGGTGAATAGTCAACGGTATCGCCATATGGACACTCAAGTTCATGAAGCTGGACATGGGAGTGGTTTGGGACTGGATTTCAAGATCAAGCAGAAGCTTTTGCCCGACTACTCCTATAGAGGTGTGGAGGAATGGCGATCGGATAGCCTCGGGTTTGAGTTTGCCGCTTGTATTTTACCACCAGAAGAAGCCGGGAAATTGGTCGCTGTCAATTTCTGTATTCGCTTTGGCTTAGATGCTCATCGGGCAGGAGGTATTGAAAAAGATGTGGATGTGTATGCGAGTCTAATTAGCTTGGAACATCTTTTTAAAAATGATGCTGTTTATATTACTAAAGAGGGTCAACTGGCTTTGCGAAATTTGAGTTATCCTGGGTTACTACAAGCCGTGGAACTTCATCGTGCCAAAGCATTATCTCTAACCCGAAGAGAGTTAAACCTTAAAAATCCTACAGGTATTTTTTCTCTGTACCACATCGACATTCATCCATCGACTCAATCAGTCTTGCAGGGGCTGGTTCGGGAACGGTGTCAAGGAATTTGGACTGAGTTACAGTAATTAATTTACCCTTTTGTGATAGAGTAGCCACAGGTGATTTATCTTGACAGGGTACAGTATTCAGTCCAGCTCTAGCTATGACCGGGTTATCTAGGAGCGTTGAATTGAGATCAGATGTCTAAACAAAAAATTGTTATTACAGCTACCTTTACCAGCGAACCCATTGAGGATTCACTGTCCTATTGGCTCAAAGAAATAGGCGTTGGTTATTCAATAGAGTTTGCTCCTTACAATCAGGTTTTTCAAGAACTGCTCAATCCAGCCAGTCTTTTAGCCAGCAATCAAAATGGCGTTAATGTAATTTTGGTTAGGTTTGAAGACTGGGAAGGAACATTTGGACAAAACGCAACTCAAATCGAGCAAACCATCAAGGATTTTGGCAGTGCTTTGAAAACAGCACAGACGCGATCGCGCAATCCCTATTTGGTCTGTATCTGTCCCCCCTCGCCAACGACTGATCCAGCGGTTGAAGGGTTGCATGAAAGAAGGCAAGACCTGTTAGCAGAAAACATCAAGAATTTAAATAACATACACCTGATCAAAAGTCAAGACTTGACCCGAATTTATCCGGTTAAAGACTACTATGATCCCTATGGTGACGAACTCGGACATATTCCCTACACACCCACCGGGTTCTGTGCCTTGGGGACGATGCTGGCGCGAAAACTATTGGCGTTGAAAACCTCTCCCTACAAGGTGATTGCCCTTGACTGTGACCATACTCTATGGCAGGGGGTTTGTGGGGAGGATGGCGTTGCTGGCGTAACCATTAATTCCTCATTTCGAGCTTTACAAGAATTTATCATTGAACAGCAAAAATCCGGAAAGTTAATTGGTTTGTGTAGCAAGAATCAAGCCGAGGATGTCTTTGCTGTTTTTGACCAACATCCCGATATGTTACTCAAGCGAGAGCATCTTGCCAATTGGCGGATTAACTGGCAATCGAAATCCGAGAATTTGAAGTCTTTAGCGGCGGAATTGCAACTGGGTTTAGATAGCTTTATCTTCATTGATGATAACCCGGTTGAGTGTGCTGAAGTTAGGGCAAACTGTCCAGAAGTCCTGACCCTGCAACTTCCTCAAGAGTGCGATCGCATCCCGCAATTTTTACAACATAGTTGGGCGTTCGACCAACTCCAAACCACTCAAGAAGACGAACAAAGAACCCGTCTCTATCAACAGAATATTCAGCGCCAGCGTTGGCAAGAAGAGGCTCTTTCCTTTAGGGATTTTATCGCCCAACTGAACTTAGAGATCGAGATTTCTCCCCTGGAAAGCGGACAACTGGCGCGGGTGGCTCAACTGACCCAACGGACGAATCAATTTAACTTAACCACAATTCGACGATCTGAAGCCGAAATTCAACACCTTTGTGATTCAGGACAATTAGACGGTCGAGTGGTTCAAGTAAAAGACAGGTTTGGTGATTATGGTTTAGTGGGTCTATTGTTAGTTGAAACTCAAAACCATGCACTATTGGTCGATACATTTTTGCTGAGTTGTCGGGTACTGGGTCGCGGCGTAGAACATAAAATTCTGGCTTATCTGGGAACTCTTGCCCAAGAAAAGGGCGTAGAACGAGTCGAGCTTTTCTATAAACCCACCCCAAAAAATCAACCCATTTTTGATTTCCTGGCTGAGGTTGGCAAAGAGTTTCAGCGGGAAAGAAATGGAGGGTGGTTATTTGAATTACCAGCTAATATAGCCTCTGAAACTATTTTTATCCCGGTCAGTGATGCAAATGCCAAAACGGAGAAAACTAATCTCAACTTAGGAGAAAACGCTTCAAGAGTCAATCCGGCAGCAAGTAGACCCTTAAGTGCAGACTTCTTTGAAGGCATTGCTCAGAACTTATACAGTCCTGAACTCATTCTCCAAGAGATTACCTCTCAACAACAGCGTCAACGTCCTCAATTAGAGATAGAATTTGTCGCCCCTCGGACTCCGATAGAAAAGGTCATTGCCTCTCTATTTGCCGAAGTCCTCACTCTTGATCAAGTGGGGATTAATGATAACTTCTTTGACCTCGGCGGTGACTCGATTCGGGGGGCAATTTTAATCAATAAACTGCAAGCCCAATTAAACGAAATTATTCATTTCGTCGTCTTATTTGATACGAAGACAGTTCAAAGCCTAGGCGCTTATCTAGAAGAAAACTACCCCCAAGCTGTAGCCAAATTAGTGGGGAAAGAAATTAACGGAATTAGTGAATTACCACAAGCGCGAATTGATGCAGCTAAAATTGGGCAAATGCGATTACTGATTCCCCCTCTGGCTGCGCCAGTCGATGAGGATGGGAGCAAAAATCCACCTGCTGTCTTTATCCTTTCCCCTCATCGCAGCGGTTCTACCTTACTCCGGGTGATCCTGGGCGGAAATCCACAGTTGTTCGCGCCGCCAGAATTGGAACTGCTCAGGTTTAATACACTTGGGGAACGAAAAGCCGCATTCTCTGGACGTTACAGCTTCTGGATGGAAGGGACAATTCGCACGATCATGGAAATTCAGGGATGTCCTCCCGAAGACGCGATCGCACTCATGGCAGAATTAGAAGGGAAAAATCTCACCACCAAGCAATTCTATCAACTCCTACAGCAATGGTTGGATGATGATCAAATCTTAGTAGACAAAACTCCCTCTTATTCCATCGACGTAGAAACCCTCAAACGCGCGGAAATCAACTTCCAAAACCCACTCTACATCCATCTGGTGCGTCACCCCTACGCCACAATGCGTTCATACAAAGCCGCCAAAGTTGATCAAATTTTTCCCTATCAACATCCTTTTAAGCCACGAGAACTCGCTGAACTGGTTTGGTTGATTAGTCATCAGAATATTCTCGAATTCTTGCAACAGGTTCCTCAACACCGTCAGTATCAGGTGAAATTTGAAGACTTGGTGAAACAGCCGCAAACAACTGTAGCGGGAATTTGCCAATTTTTGGGAGTGGAATTCCATCCAGATATGTTGCACCCGTATAAAGAGAAAAAGCAGCGCATGACTGATGGCATTTATGCCCAATCGAGAATGTTGGGGGATGTGAAATTTCACGCCTATCAGGGCATTAATCCTAATACCGCAGACAGTTGGCAGCAGTATTATACCACTGACTTTTTAGGCGATATAACGTGGCAATTAGCACAGTCTTTGGGGTATGTCAGAACGAGCCATGGGATTCCTCAGGTTAGCCGGAGAAATCCAACCGAATCTCAGACGTTCCCGGTTTCATTCGCCCAGCAACGGTTATGGGTTTTAGCGCAGTTGGAGCCGGACAATCCTTTTTACAATATGTTTAAAGCGGTTCGTCTGAATGGGCGTTTGGATATAGAGGTTTTAGAACGCAGTCTCAACGAGATTATCCGCCGTCACGAAATTCTGCGGACGACGTTTAGTGCAGTGGAAGGAACACCTGTACAAGTCATTGCTCCCCAAGCAAGCCTAAACCTTTCAGTTGTCAACTTACAAGGATTCTCTGGACAAGAACAATTAGAACAATTACAACTCGTTGCCACCCAGGATCAATTACAACCTTTTGACCTCACCCAAGGATTATTACTGCGAGTCACGTTGGTACAACTTCAGCCAGAGTCGTATGCCTTGTTATTGACTATGCACCACATTATCGGTGATGGTTGGTCACTGGGGGTATTGCTCAAAGAATTGTCAAGTTTGTATCGAAGTTTCTTAGTGGGTGAAGCTTCTCCTCTGGCAGAATTACCGATTCAATATGCAGATTTTACGATTTGGCAACGCCAATGGTTGCAGGGGACAGAATTACAACCCCAAATTAATTACTGGCAGCACCAATTAGCCGATGCACCTCCTCTATTGGAACTGCCGACAGATAAGGTTCGTCCCTCCGTGCAAACGTTCCGGGGTCAGTGTTTTTCCTTCCACCTTGGTGCCAAATTAACCGCATCCCTGAAAGAACTCAGCCAAAAGTCAGGAACGACCCTGTTTATGACATTGATGGCGGCTTATGTGACGCTACTATTCCGTTACAGTGGTCAAGAAGATATTCTGTTGGGAACACCCATCGCGAATCGAAATCATCAAGATATCGAAGGGTTAATTGGCTTTTTTGTCAATACCCTGGTGATGCGAACTCGACTCGAAGGGAATCCCAGTTTCTCTGAGTTACTAACGCAAGTCCGTTCGACTTGTCTAGATGCCTATGCCAACCAAGATGTTCCCTTTGAGGAGATTATCGAAACATTGCAAATCGAGCGCAGTCTCAGCCACAGTCCTCTATTTCAGGTCATGTTTGCCTTGCAAAATGCTGGGATGGATCAGCTTAAAACACCGGAGTTAGAGATTACTTCCTTAAGTCTAGATAATGTTAATGCCAAATTTGACCTCACCTTACAACTGTGGGAAACTAACACAGACCAAGGAAACTGCCTACAAGGGTTTTGGCAATATAACACCGATTTGTTTGATCAAGACAGAATCGTTCGCATGACGGGTCATTTTCAGACGTTATTAGCAGGAATTGTGGCAAATCCTGAAGAATCAGTCGGGACATTGCCCTTACTAACTGAGCGCGAACGTCATCAATTGCTTGTGGAATGGAATGATACTCGTACACCATACCCTGATACCTGTATCCATCAGTTATTTGAGGAACAGGTAGAACGGACACCCAACGCCGTGGCTGTGGTATATGAGGATGAGTCTCTGACGTATCAAGAGTTAAATAAACGTGCCAATCAATTAGCCAATTATCTACAAAGCTTGGGAGTCACGACAGAAACATTAGTGGGGATTTGCGTTGAGCGATCGCCACAGATGATTATCGCCATGCTGGCAATTCTCAAAGCAGGTGGTGCTTACGTTCCTTTGGACTCCAGCTATCCTCAAGAACGTTTGGCTTATATGCTGAATGATTCTCAGGTATCAATCTTGCTTACTCAAGAACAGTTAGTCGCGCAGATTCCAGAAACCAACGCTCAAGTTGTATGTTTAGATACTGACTGGGAAAAAGTTATTAGTAAATCTAGCCAGGAAAATTACACCAGTGAGGCATCAAATCATAATCTAGCTTATGTCATTTATACCTCTGGTTCCACAGGAAAGCCGAAAGGAGTTTGTTGCAATCATCTTGGTTTTGTTAACCTTTACACAGATTTTCAAACCCAAAAACCTCTGGGGGTCGGTGATCGCTGTAGTTTATGGACAAGTTTTAATTTCGATGTCTCAGTTTATGAAGTATTTTCATCACTTTTGTCAGGATCTACACTACATATTGTACCAGAATATGTACGTCCGGATGCAGTTTTTTTTACTAATTGGATGCAGGATAAAAAAATTTCTAGTGCGTACATTCCACCTTTCATGCTAAACAACTTTTCCGATGGTTTAGAACAATTGTCCAATCGGATTTATTTACAGAGATTGTTAGTCGGAGTGGAGCCAATTAATGAGGCGTTGCTCGTATCAATAAGTCAGAGAGTTCCGGGAGTGCAAATCATCAATGGTTACGGGCCCACAGAAACAACAATTTGTTCAACCCTATACCCAATTGAGCTTCAAAGTGCTAGGAACAGAAATACGCCAATTGGTAAACCTGTACAAAATACAAAAATTTATCTGCTGGACAACCAGATGCAGCTAGTTCCTGTTGGTCTAGTCGGGGAAATTTACATCGGGGGTTCGGGTTTAGCACGCGGCTATCTCAACCGCCCCGAGTTAACCCAAGAGAAATTTATTCCCAATCCTTTTAGTGAGGAGCCAGATTCGAGACTCTATAAAACAGGGGATTTAGCCCGTTATTTACCCGACGGCAACATCGAATATTTGGGACGCATTGACAATCAAGTGAAGATTCGGGGTTTCCGGATTGAACTTTCAGAAATTGAGGTGGTTCTCACTCAACACCCCCAAGTCCGCGATGCCGTTGTCATAGCTAGAGAAGACAAGGCAGGAATTAAGCGTTTGGCAGCCTATGTGATTCCCGAAGGAAAACAGCCCAGCAGTGGCGAGTTGCGATCGTTCCTCAAGGACAAGCTCCCCGACTATATGATACCTGCATCCTTCACCGTTCTAGAAAGCCTACCGTTAACTCCTAATGACAAAGTAGACCGTCGTGCCTTACCCGTACCAGAATTTGAGTTCAATGACTCGACTGACTTTGTTTCTCCTCGCACCCCGGCTGAGAAAGTTTTGCTAGGAATTTGCCAAGATGTTTTACGATTAAAAAAGGTTTCCATCCACGACAACTTTTTTGAATTGGGTGGAGATTCAATTATGGGAATTCAAATTATCGCTAGAGCCAAGCAAGCCGGATTAGAATTAACTCCTAAGCAATTATTGGCACATCAAACCATCGCCGAATTAGCCGCCGTCGCCGGTACAAGCCAGGGAATGCAAATCGAACAAGGATTAGTCACCGGTGAAGTTCCCTTAACTCCAATTCAACATTGGTTTTTTGAGCATAATTTAGCTGAACCCCATCACTTTAACCAATCATTTTTGCTCTCGGTTCCCTCGGAATTCCAGCCAGAAGTCTTAGAAAAAATCTGGCAGCAATTGCTAGTTCAGCACGATGCCCTACGTTTACGATTTACCCAAGTTAACCACCATTGGCAACAAATTCACTCAGCCCCAAGCGATGGCTTTACCGTTACCCAAATTGATTTATCCACAATCCCAGACTCTGAGCAACAAGCAGCCATTGAAGCCACCGCCAATTCCTTACAGGCGAGTTTAAATCTAGCCGAAAATCTGGTACGAGTTGCCTTTTTTTGGTTAGGGGTTGACAAAAAGGCGCGATTACTGATAGTCATTCATCACTTAGTAATTGACGGTGTTTCCTGGCGGATTTTGTTAGAAGATTTGCAGACCGCTTATCAGCAAATTATTCAAGGCAAAACGATGCAACTTCCAGCCAAAACCACATCGTTCCAAGATTGGGCAAACTATCTGGTAGACTATTCCCAGTCCGATCTATTAAAATCTGAGTGGCATTATTGGTTGAATGCATCCCAGACTTCAATTTCCCCAATTCCGGTAGACTATAAAGGAGGAGAAAATACGGTAGCCTCGGCGAGTACGGTATCGGTATATTTAGATGAAGCACAAACTCAGGCACTCTTGCAAGATGTGCCAAAAGCTTATAAAACTCAGATTAATGATGTCTTGCTGACTGCCTTAGTGCTGGTTTTGAGCAAATGGACTAACTCTAAGTCTGTGCTGTTCAACTTAGAAGGTCATGGGCGGGAAACTATTGTGGAGGGTGTAGACTTATCCCGTACCGTCGGATGGTTTACGACAATTTTTCCAGTAGTTTTAACTGTTCCCGCCATAGACACAAACAATATCGGAAATACTTTAAAGTCCATTAAAGAACAATTACGGACAATTCCTAACAAAGGGATTGGCTACGGCTTATTGCGTTACCTGAGTGGAGATACAGAAATCTCCACTCAACTACAGACAATTCCACCACCACAAATTAGCTTCAATTATCTCGGTCAATTTACCCAAGTGATGAATCAATCTTCTCTGATGCAATTGGCAAATGAATCTAGTGGAGAAAACCATAGCTTACAGGGAAAACGTCCTCATCTAATAAATATTAATGCCATCATTACTAACAAACGGTTGCAAATCGATTGGCAATACAGCACCAATGTTCATCAACCGAGTACCATTAATAAAATTGCCAAAGAATTTATCGAAACACTGCAAACTATCATTGTTCACTGTTCATCTCCTGAAAATCTAGGTTATACTCCGACAGATTTTCCATTATTACAAATTAATCAACTCGAACTTGATCAATTATTAGAAAACTTATGAAATCAGAACCCAGCAAAATGAACAAAGAAAATATTGAGGATATTTATCCCTTATCTCCCCTGCAACAAGGGATGCTGTTTCATAGTTTGTATGAGCCTGAGTCGGGCGTATATTTTACCCAAGTCAGTTGGTCTTTGACTGGGAAGTTGGATGTACCAACCTTTGAGCAAGCTTGGCAGAAAATTGTAGAAAAATATTCAATTTTTCGCACAGCTTTTATTTGGGAGTCTTTGAGCCAGCCAGTGCAAGTCGTGTATCGAAAAATAAAGATTAAGGTCGAAACCGATAACTGGCAAAAGCTATCTCCACAAGAGCAACAAAAGCAATTAAAAGTGTTTTTGGCTTCTGAGCGTCAAAATGGATTTCAACTGTCTCAAGCTCCCTTGATGCGCCTACATCTGATCCAATTAGAGCAAAATAGTTATCAATTTATTTGGAGTCATCATCATTTATTGCTCGATGGCTGGTCATTACCTTTGGTGATTAAAGAATTTTTGGACTTTTATCAAGTAATTGACCATGGGAAAAGTTTCCCAGAAAAACCAGCTATCAGCTACCGCAATTATATTGCTTGGCTACAGCAACAAAATCAAGAATCGGCGGAAAAATTCTGGAGACAAAAACTTAAAGGGTTTACTACACCCACGCCTTTAACAGTGGAGAAACGGCAAAGAAACCCAGAAACGAGCAACATCAGCTTTGGTGAACAAGAACTCCAGTTTACCGAGTCAACAACAGCCGCCGCCCAGTCTTTTGCACGACAGCATCGCTTGACCCTGAATAATTTGGTACAAGCCACCTGGGGATTATTACTCTCTCGTTACAGTCAAGAAACTGATGTCGTTTTTGGTGCAACTGTATCGGGGCGTTCGCCATCTATTGCTGGTATCGAATCGATGGTGGGGCTATTTATCAATACTTTACCCATGCGAGTTCAAGTTTCAGCAGATACCCCAGTGCTGGATTTATTAAAAGATTTACAGCAACAGCAAATTGAGTCCGATCACTATTCCTATAGTTCATTGATAGATGTTCAGGGCTGGAGTGATATTCCCAGGGGTACATCTTTATTTGAGACTATTGTTGTCTTTGAGAATTATCCAATTGATAATGCACTAAAATTACAAAATGACAGTTTTTCCATAAACAATCGTCGGGCTTTTGAACAAACAAATTATCCGCTAACATTTGTTGTTCTCCCTCGTCAGCAATTGCGGGTAAAAATTAGTTATGATACTAGCCGATTTGATCAGGCTACAATTGTTCGGATGTTGGGACATTTCCAAACATTGCTGGAGGGGATTATTGTCAACCCCCAGCAAATCATTTCTCAGTTACCTCTGCTGACAGAAGCTGAAAAACACCAATTATTAGTAGAGACGTTGCATGCAACGTCTCTACAGGTAAATGAATGTATCCATCAGTTATTCGAGGAACAGGTAGAACGGACACCCAATGCAGTTGCCCTCGTCTTTGACAATCAAAAACTGACCTATTTTGAGTTAAATCGTCGTGCTAATCAATTAGCCCAGTACTTACAATCTTTAGGCGTCGGTGCCGATGTACTGGTGGGGTTATGTTTAGAACGTTCTTTAGAGATGATAGTGGCAATATTAGGCATTCTCAAAGCAGGAGGGGCTTATGTGCCACTTGACCCAGATTATCCCAGTGAACGTTTGGGCTTCATGATTGAAGATGCTCAACTTTCGGTAATACTGACGCAACAGAAATTCGTAGAGACGTTCCATGGAACGTCTCTACCGCCCCAACATCAACCCCAAGTCGTTTGCTTAGATACCGACAGGGAAACCATTACTCAAAACAGCCAGTCTAACCCGAAAAACACCGCAGAAGCCAGTAATCTCGCCTACGTGATCTACACATCAGGTTCCACAGGAAAACCCAAAGGAGTTTTAGTCAACCACTCCAATGTGGTGCGTCTGTTTACTGCCACAGATGCAATGTATCACTTCAATGAAAAAGACGTGTGGACACTGTTCCACTCCATCGCCTTTGACTTCTCCGTGTGGGAAATCTGGGGAGCATTGCTATATGGTGGAAAACTGGTAGTCGTGCCTTATCTAGTAACTCGTTCCCCAGAATCGTTCTATCAGTTACTCTCTCAAGAGGGTGTCACTGTTCTCAATCAAACCCCTTCCGCCTTCCGTCAGTTAATTCAAGCCGAACAGTCACTGACAAAGACAAACAATTTGAAGTTACGCTGGGTAATTTTCGGGGGAGAAGCCTTAGAACTCAACAGTTTACAGCCTTGGTTTGAACGACACGGCGACATGACGCCTCAGTTAGTGAATATGTACGGGATTACCGAAACCACCGTACACGTCACAATTCGTCCCTTGAGTTTAGCCGATTTGGATGGGGCAGCTAGTGTGATTGGTCGTCCCATACCCGACTTACAGATGTATGTACTCGATCAATACTTACAGCCAGTACCCATTGGCGTTCCAGGTGAGATGTACGTCGGAGGTGCTGGAGTCACACGGGGTTATCTCAACCGCGACGAATTGACCACACAACGGTTTATCTCTAGCCCCTTTAACAACTCCACACTCTACAAAACGGGGGATTTAGCACGTTATTTACCCAACGGCGAGTTGGAATATTTGGGGCGCATCGACAATCAAGTAAAAATTCGGGGCTTCCGGATAGAATTGGGCGAAATAGAAGCATTACTAACCCAACACCCGGATGTTTGGGAAAGCGTAGTAGTGGTACGGGAGGATGAACCGGGTGACAAACGTCTAGTGGCTTATGCTGTACCCCAGTCAGAATCATCGCCTACCATCCAACAACTGCGACAATTCCTGGAAACGAAACTACCCGCCTATATGGTTCCCAATGCTTTTGTCATCCTGGAGTCGCTACCGTTAACGGACAATGGCAAAGTCAACCGCCGCGCATTACCGCAACCGGATTTAAGCGATCGCGAACACCAATACGTCGCCCCCCGAACACCCACCGAGGAAATGCTAGCTCAAATTTGGGGACAAGTGCTGAAAGTTGAGAAAGTCGGCATTAACGATAACTTCTTTGAACTGGGAGGACACTCCTTACTCGCCACCCAACTGGTGTCACGTATTCGTAATAGTTTTCAGGTAGAACTGCCTTTACGGGAGTTGTTCAACGCAGCAACAGTCGCTCAATTAGCCGATTGTATTGAGCAGTTGAAGCGACAAAGCCCAGAACTCACAGTTCCACGGATCTTACCCAGGCGCAAAAAAGGCAGTAATACTAGCTGAAGAAAGCGCGATCGCTCTTTTTCTGTGCAGCGACAAAACTTAAATCTAACTGTTCCACCCATTTGACCAAGGCTCATTCTTAAAAATGACTATAAAAATGAATACTGAAGAACCCCTCATCTCTACTGAAGAATTACCCCTATCCTATGCTCAACAGCGGCTGTGGTTCTTAGACCAACTCGAACCCAACAGCGCCCTCTACAACATTCCGATCAGGTTGCGTCTCGTCGGAACGCTCAATGTTGCCGCCTTAGAACAAAGCTTACAAGAGATTATTCAGCGTCACGAAGCCTTACGCACTAACTTTGTCACTGTTGATGGAGAACCGACTCAAGTCATCCACGACGAAACAACCTGGACTGTATCGGTTACAGACTTAACCCATTTATCAACCAACGAACAAGAAACGGCGGCAAAACAACTCACGCACCAACAAGCAATTCAACCCTTTGACCTAGCCAATGACTCATTAGTCAGAGCCAGATTAATTGTGTTATCTGAGACCGAACACTGGTTACTGATATGTATGCATCATATTGTCTCTGATGGCTGGTCAACCGGTGTGTTTGTTCAAGAACTCACAGCCCTATACAATGCTTATTCTCAAGGACAGCCTTCCCCATTAACGCCATTGCCCATTCAATATGCGGATTTTGCTATATGGCAAAGAGAGTGGTTACAAGGAGATGTCCTCGAAAGCCAACTGAGTTATTGGAGCAACCAACTGGCAGATGCACCCGCCTTATTAGAGTTACCCACAGACCGACCTCGACCGGCGGTGCAGACCTTCGCAGGGGCACATCAACGGTTTACTCTTTCTGCACAACTGACTAAAAAGCTAACCCAACTAAGTCAGGAACAAGGGGTAACGTTGTTCATGACATTGTTAGCCGCGTTTGATACATTACTTTACCGCTACACTGGGCAAGAAGACATATTGGTTGGCTCACCCATTGCTAATCGGAATCAGAGCGAAATCGAAGGGTTAATCGGCTTTTTTGTCAATACCTTAGTATTGCGTACTAACCTTGAAGGCAATCCCAGTTTTAATGAACTCCTGAGTCGGGTCAGGGAAATGGCGACGGAAGCCTACACCCATCAGGACTTGCCTTTTGAAATGTTAGTGGAGGCATTACAACCGGAAAGAGACCTAAGTTATACCCCTCTATTCCAGGTCATGTTTGTTCTCGATAATAATCCTTGGGATTCCATCGAATTAACCGGATTAACGGTCAATCCACGTCCAATAGAATGGGCGATCGCTAAATTTGATTTGTCTTTATCAATGCAGACGACAGCGAGTGGATTGGTGGGGGTATGGGAATATAATACTGACCTGTTTGATAGCAGCACTATCGAACGAATGGTAAATCATTGGGTCATCTTACTAGAAGGAATTGTTGCCAATCCTCAAGCTCCGATTTCCCAATTGCCTCTGTTAACGGAGGGTGAGCGGCAAACGTTATTAATTGATTGGAATAATACTGTAGAGACGTTGCATGCAACGTCTCTACAGGTGGATCAATATATTCATCAGTTATTTGAAGAACGGGTTGAACAGACTCCTGATGCCGTCGCCGTCATCTGGGAAAATCAACACCTGACTTACCGTGAATTGAATTGTCGTGCTAACCAATTAGCCCATTACTTACGTTCATTAGGTGTAGTTCCAGACACCTTAGTCGGGTTATGTGTGGAACGTTCTTTAGAGATGATAGTGGGTATTCTGGGAATCCTCAAAGCAGGTGGTGCATACATTCCCCTTGATCCAGCCTATCCCAAAGAGCGATTCACGTATATCCTCGAAGATACCCAACTGAGCCTTCTCCTCACTCAAGAAACACTACTCATTCAACTGCCCGACTTAGACGGAAAGGTAATCTGTTTAGATCGAGATGGGTCAGTCATATCTGAACAGATTACCACCAACCCAATTACAGCCGTTCAACCCCATAACCTGTCCTACATTATTTACACATCGGGTTCGACAGGTACACCCAAAGGGGTAATGATTGAACATCGATCACTGGTCAATTTTATCCTGACAGCCAGCCAAGAATACGGTTTTACATCAAAGGATAAACTTCTGCAATTTAGCTCGATCTGCTTTGATATATCCGTTGAGGAGATATTTACCTGTCTTTCAGTCGGTGCAACATTAGTCTTGCGAACGGAAGCCATGCTGAACTCCAGTGATGAGTTTTGGCGGTGTTGCCAGGAATGGCAATTAACAATAATCAGTCTTCCCACCGCCTATTGGCATCAGTTAGTTTCTGAACTCTACCCCCAAGATGACCGAATTTATCTGGCTCTCAAAAAGGTAATTATAGGAGGAGAAGAAGCGCAATTAGACAAAGTAAAGCGTTGGCAGAATAGTGTTGCCCATTTCCCTAATCCACCACAGTTATATAATGCTTACGGTCCCACAGAAGCAACCGTTGCGGCAACTTTATACCAAGTTGATTCAGTTGCTACCCATGTTCCAATTGGGCGGTCTTTGAGCAATATTCAGGTCTACATTCTAGACAAACATCTGCAACCTGTTCCCATTGGTGTACCGGGAGAATTACATATTGGCGGCGCCGGATTAGCGCGTGGCTACCTCAACCGTCCCGAGTTGACTGATGAGAAATTTATCGCCAACCCGTTTAGCACCGCTCCTGATTCCCGTCTTTACAAAACTGGGGATCGAGTTTGTTATTTACCGGATGGCAATATTAAATATCTGGGACGGATTGATAATCAAGTTAAAGTTCGTGGCTTCCGGATAGAGTTGGGGGAAATTGAGGCAGTTTTGGGTCAACATGATGCTGTCCAGGCATTCTGTGTGATTGTCCGCGAAGATAGTCCTGGGGATAAACGCCTCGTGGCTTACATTGTAACGCCATCCCAGGTGACACCGAACATCAGCGAACTGCGGCAATTTCTGAAAGCCAAGTTGCCCGATTATATGGTTCCTAGTGCGTTTGTGGTGTTAGAATCCTTGCCATTAACACCGAATGGGAAACTTGATCGTCGGGCATTACCAGTACCTGATTTAAGTGGACAGTCTGCGACTTATGTCGCCCCACGCACTCCCACTGAGGAAATGCTAGCTCTTCTTTGGAGCCAAGTTCTAACAGTAGAGAAAGTGGGTATTAATGATAACTTCTTTGAACTGGGAGGACACTCTTTACTCGCCACCCAACTGGTGTCCCGCATTCGCAACACATTTAAAATTGAACTGCCCTTGCGTCAATTATTTGCCACAGCAACCGTAGTGGAATTGGCACAAGCAATTGAGCAGTTACAGCAACAAAACTTAGACCTGATCGCCCCACCCATCTTACCCCGAACCGAGGAGAAACAATTACCCCTATCCTATGCACAACAGCGTTTATGGTTCCTAGAACAGTTTGCCCCCAACAGCGCCTTATACAACATCCCGATGGCTTGGCATCTCGTCGGCACACTGAATGTTGCCGCCCTCGAAGGGAGCCTACAAGAAATAATAGCTCGCCATGAAGCCTTACGCACTAACTTCGTTACTGTTGATGGAGAAGCCACACAAATTATCCCCAGGACAACAAATTGGAGTTTATCAGTTGTTGAATTAACCCACTTACCGACAATTGAAAAAGAAATTCAAGTACAAAAAATAGCCAAACAACAAGCCATTCACACCTTTGACCTAACCAGTGAACCCTTAATCAAAGCCACATTAGTGGTTATAAATGAAACAGAATACTGGTTATTAATAGGCATGCATCACATCGTCAGTGATGGCTGGTCAATGGGTCTGTTGATGCAAGAACTGGCAACCTTGTACGAGGCTTATACTCAAGGTCAACCCTCCCCCCTCACCCCACTGCCAATTCAATACGCCGACTTCTGTCTCTGGCAAAGAGAATGGTTGCAAGGAGAAGTACTCCAAAGTCAATTGAACTACTGGGAAGAGCAACTGGCAGGGGCACCGACTCTATTATCACTCCCCACAGACCGACCTCGACCCGCTGCCCAGAGTTTTGAGGGTGCAACTAAATCCTTTGAGGTGTCCTGGGAACTGACGAAAAAACTAACCCAATTAAGCCAGGAGCAAGGAGTCACCTTGTTCATGACACTGTTGGCAGCATTTTTGACCTTGCTGTACCGTTACACCGGGCAAGAAGATATGTTGGTGGGGACACCTATTGCTAACCGGAATCGGAGTGAAATAGAAGGGATAATCGGCTTTTTTGTCAATACCTTAGTGCTACGGGGCAACCTATCAGGGGAGCCAAGTTTTAGTGAACTCCTGGCTCGTGTGAAGAAAGTAGCAATGGAGGCATACACACATCAGGACTTGCCCTTTGAAATGTTGGTGGAGGCATTACAGCCAGACCGAGATCTGAGCCATCCCCCCCTATTCCAAGTAATGTTTATCCTCCAGAATACGCCGACATCTGAGGTAGAGTTAACCGGATTAACAGTCACTCCAGTGAAGGTTGAACGTGACATCGCCCCCTTTGATTTGACCTTAGGAATGGAGAATACGCCTTCGGGGTTAGTGGGTGTGTTTGAGTACAACACGGACTTGTTTGAAGCCAGCACCATTGAGCGGATGATCGGGCATTTTGTCAGATTATTAGAAGGGATTGTGGCTCATCCTCAACAGCGAATTTCCCAATTGCCGTTATTGACAGCAGGTGAGGAGCAACAGATATTAGTTGAGTGGAATGATACAGATGCCGAGTCTCCCGCCTCTTTGTGTATTCATCAGTTATTTGAACAGACGGTGCAACGGACTCCTGATGCAGTCGCCGTTGATTTTGACAATCAACAATTAACTTATCAGCAGTTAAATAAAAAGGCGAATCAACTCGCCCACTCCCTACAATCTCTCGGTGTGGGCGCAGAAGTTTTGGTAGGGATTTACCTAGAGCGATCGCTATCGATGATGGTGGCATTATTAGCCATTCAAAAAGCTGGCGGTGCTTATGTTCCTTTAGATCCAGATTATCCCATCCAACGATTAGCTTATATCTGTGAAGACTCAAAAATTAAACTCCTCCTCACCCAGGAGAAACTCCTCAATTCTTTACCGATAGAATCCGTCCAAGTCATCGTATTAGACACAGAATCCGAGGAACTAAACGCTCAAAGTCAAGAAAATCCCGTCAGTGAAGTCAAACCGGAAAACCTCTGTTGTCTGCTCTACACCTCCGGCTCAACTGGAAAACCCAAAGGAGTGATGCTGACTCATGCAGCATTAGTCAACCATAGCAGTGCCATCAGTGAAGTCTTTGGTTTAACCAATAAAGACCGGGTTCTGCAATTTGCCTCCTTAGGCTTTGACGTCGCCGCCGAAGAAATCTTCCCCACTTGGTTTAAAGGTGGCACAGTGGTATTAAGACCCACTCAAATGTTCCCGGACTTAGCCCGTTTTGCTCAATTTATCGAACAAGAAAAACTAACGGTTCTGAATATCACCCCAGCCTATTGGCATGAATGGACAGTCGCCGTATCTAAAGCCGAAGCAACAATCCCAGAAAGTTTACACTTAGTCGCCGTGGGAGGGGACAGCGTTCTGCCCGAAACCGTGAGACTGTGGAAGAAATTAGTAGGAGAGCGAGTCAATTGTCTGAATGTTTATGGTCCGACAGAAGCTTCAGTAACAGCCGTTGTCTATGATTTACTCAATCCCCAATTAGAACAAATCAATAATGTTCTGATTGGTCGTCCCATTGCCAATACCCAAACCTATATCCTCGACCCCCATCTGCAACCTGTCCCCGTGGGCGTGATTGGCGAATTACATTTAGGTGGGGTGCGTTTGGCACGAGGCTATCTCAACCGCCCAGAATTAACAGCAGAAAAATTCCTAGCCAACCCCTTTAAAGATGAAACAGGTCATCGCATCTACAAAACCGGAGACTTAGCCCGTTATCTGCCTGATGGCAACATTGAATGCTTTGGACGCATCGACAATCAGGTAAAAATCCGAGGGTTCCGGATTGAGTTAGGAGAAATAGAAGCGGTACTCAACCGAAATATCCATGTCCAGACATCCTGTGTGATCCTGCGGGAAGATACCCTAGGGGATAAACGCTTAGTTGCATACATCGTCGCCCATGAGCAACGACACATCCCAGCAATTAGCGAACTGCGTCAATACCTATCCAATCATCTGCCACTGTACATGGTGCCAAATGTCTTCATGTTCTTGGAGTCCCTACCCCTGAGTGCCAACCGGAAAGTAGACCGTCGCGCCCTACCTAAACCCGATAGAGAGAGTGAACAAAGGAGTGAATATGTCGCACCGAGCAATCCTATGGAGGAAATGCTAGCTCTTCTTTGGGCAAAAGTCCTGAAAATAGAACGAGTCGGCATTCATGATAACTTCTTTGAGTTGGGGGGACATTCCTTACTCGCCACTCAACTGGTGTCCCGGATTCGTAATAGTTTCAACGTAGAACTGCCCCTGCGGGAATTGTTTGGCGCCGCCACCGTAGCTCAATTAACTCAGGTGATTGGGCAATTACAGCAGCAGGATTCAAATCGGGCAATTCCCGCCATATTACCCAAGGTCAATGATGTCGAGGCACCATTGTCCTATGCACAACAGCGTTTATGGTTCCTCGACCAACTAGACCCCAACCGTGCCACCTACAATATCCCGATGACGTTGCGTCTTCTCGGAAGGCTCAATGTGGCGGCATTAGAACAAAGCTTACAAGAAATTGTTCAGCGTCATCAAGCCTTACACACCAACTTCATTGCCGTTGATGGACAACCCCGCCCAATTATTAAAACAGGAACAGATTGGACTGTCTCAATCATTGACTTGCAGCATTTACCGACAAGCGAACAAAAAATAGAGGCAGAGAAAATCGCCCAAGAACAAACAACTCTTCCCTTTGACTTGGCAAATGATTCATTAATTCGGGCAACATTAGTTCGGTTAAATGAAACCGAACAGTGGTTGTCGGTATGTATGCATCATATTGTCTCTGATGGCTGGTCAATGGGTGTGTTTGTGGAGGAATTAACTGCCTTGTATGAGGCTTATGTAAAAGGGAGTCCTTCTCCTTTAACTCCACTGCCGATTCAGTATACAGATTTCGCAGTATGGCAAAGACAGTGGTTACAGGGAGAGGTACTGCAAAGCCAATTGAATTACTGGCAACAACAACTGGCAGATGCCCCCGAGTTGTTAGTGCTGCCCACAGACCGACCCCGACCGGCGATGCAAACCTTCGTCGGTGCCTATCAAAAGTTTACGCTTGCGGCTGAACTTAGCCAAAAATTGACGGAGTTGTGTCAAGAACAAGGGGTAACGTTGTTTATGATGCTGTTAGCCGCATTTGATACCTTACTGTATCGTTACAGCTCCCAAACAGACATTTTAGTAGGAACACCAATTGCCAACCGGAATCACAGTGAAATCGAAGGCTTAATCGGTTTCTTTAGCAACACGTTAGTGATGCGGAGTGATTTGTCTGACAATCCCAGCTTCAGTGAATTACTGACTCAGGTGAGGCAAACCGCAATGGATGCCTATGCTCATCAAGACTTGCCCTTTGAGATGCTGGTGGAAGCATTGCAGCCAGAAAGAAACCTGAGTCATACACCTGTATTCCAGGTGGCGTTTGTGCTACAGAATACGCCCATAGCCGAAGTGGAGTTGAGTGGGTTAACCATCAATGAAGTGCCGATAGAAAATGCCATAGCCAAGTTTGATTTAACCTTAGGAATGCAGAAAAATGATACCGAAATCGAGGGAGTTTTTGAGTACAACAGGGATTTGTTTGATGCCAGTACCATTGAAAGGATGGTGGGTCATTGGGTGACACTACTGGAATCCATTGTTGCCTATCCTCAAGAGCGAGTGTCTCAATTACCAATGCTCACAGAAGTTGAGCAGCAGCAATTATTGGTTGATTGGAATCAGACTCAGACAGATTATCCTCAATCCAAGTGTATTCATCAGTTATTCGAGGAACAGGTAGCGCGTAGCCCCAAGGCTGTAGCCGTGGTGTTTGAGCAGGAACAATTAACATACGAGCAGTTGAATTGTCGTGCTAACCAGTTAGCTCATTACTTACGCAGCCAAGGGGTAAGACCCGATGTGCTAGTGGGATTATGTGTGGAACGTTCCCTGTCCATGGTAGTGGGATTATTGGGGATTCTCAAAGCCGGTGGAGCTTATGTTCCCCTTGACCCAGAGTATCCCACTGAGCGTTTGAACTATATGCTTGAAGATGCTCAAGTTTCGGTGTTACTCACCCAACAACAATTCGTAGAGACCTTCCATGGACGGTCTCTACCGCCACAGCATCAAGGGAAATTGGTTTGTTTGGATGATTTAGAACTGGATAATTTAGACCTCGCTCAAAATCATCACGATAACCCCAACAGTGGCGTTCAACCGTTCCATCTGGCGAATGTGATTTACACCTCTGGTTCCACAGGCAAACCCAAAGGAGTAATGGTTGAACATAGCGGATTGTGTAACTTAAGTCAAGCTCAGATTCAAACGTTTGGCTTACATTCACAGAGTCGCATTCTCCAGTTTGCCTCCCTCAGTTTTGATGCCTCTATCTGGGAAGTGGTTATGGCTTTGACAGCAGGAGGAACACTTTATCTAGGAACCCAGGACTCTCTGATGCCGGGTCAACCTTTAGTTGAGCGATTACGAGATTATCATATTACCCACGTTACTTTACCTCCATCCGCATTGGCGGTTCTGCCAGAGGAGGAACTTGCGGCACTGCAAACGATTATTGTTGCTGGAGAAGCTTGTTCTCCTGAACTGATCAAAAAATGGTCGGTGACTCGAAACTTCTTCAACGCTTACGGACCAACTGAAGCCAGTGTCTGTGCCACAATTGCCAAATGCAATGGCGATGAGAAAATCTCCATTGGTCGCCCCATTGCCAATACACAAATCTATATCTTAGACTCGCACTTACAACCCGTCCCTGTTGGTGTACCGGGAGAATTGCATATTGGCGGTGCGGGGTTAGCACGGGGTTATCTCAACCGCGACGAATTGACCGATGAGAAATTTATTGCCAATCCCTTTAGCAATGAACCGGATTCTCGACTGTACAAAACCGGAGACTTAGCCCGTTACTTAAGAGATGGCAACATTGAATTTTTGGGACGGATTGATAATCAAGTGAAAATTCGGGGTTTCCGGGTGGAGTTGGCAGAAATTGAAGCCACCTTATCCCAGTTGCCAGAAGTCCGCGAAGCAGTTGTTCTGGCACGGGAAGACCAATCCAATGATAAGCGTCTGGTGGCTTACGTTGTTGGGCAAACAGAAACACCATTGACCAGTAACGAATTCCGTCAATTCTTGAAAGCAAAATTACCCGATTACATGATTCCCAGTGCTTTTGTGCTGTTAGAAAATATCCCCCTAACCCCCAATGGCAAAGTAGACCGCCGCGCATTAAAAGCACCTGATGTCAGCTCACTACAAGACCAATATGTTGCTCCCCGCACTCCAACAGAAGCAACCCTAACTCAAATTTGGTCACAAGTCCTAAAAGTTGAACCTGTGGGAATTAATGACAACTTCTTTGACCTTGGGGGACATTCTCTCTTAGCCACTCAAATAATCTCTCGTATCCAGGAAGCCTTGAGCATTTCCTTACCCTTGCGTTCTTTGTTTGAATCCCCCACAATTGCCCAGTTAAGTGAAGAAATCATCACTCAACTGGAAGCGGGTTTGACCTTGACCGTTCCAGAAATTGTACCCGTTTCCAGGAACAATGATATACCCCTGTCGTGGGCGCAGGAACGCCTATGGTTTGTACATCACCTCGAAGGAGACAGCGGCGCCTACACGATAGATATCACTGTCCGTCTCAAGGGGAATCTGAATATCAAAGCATTAGAAAAAGCCTTTGGGAAAATCGTACAGCGCCATGAACCCCTACGGACTCGGTTTGAGATGAAGGATAACAAGCCAATACAGGTGATAGACAAAGACATCACCCTAACCTTACCCGTGGTGGATCTGAGGAATCAGCCAGATCCCTGGAAACAATTGAAAGCATTGACCAAAGAAGCCGCCAGCCTTCCCTTCGACTTGGCGAATGACTCAGTGTTACGAGTGAAGCTGTGGCAAATGAGTCGTGATGACTATGTGTTGCTATTTGCCATTCACCACATTGCTGCCGATGGTTGGTCATTGGGCGTTTTAGTCGAGGAACTTTCAGCCTATTATCAAAGCTTTGTTACAGGTCATCCAGTAGAGTTACCCGAATTAGCCATACAATATGCCGACTTTGCGGTGTGGCAACGTCAGTGGTTTACTGATCAGGTGTTAGAGCGTCAGTTAAACTACTGGAAGAACCAGTTAAATGACGCCCCGCCACTGTTAGAATTCCCCACAGATCGCCCTCGCCCTGCCGTACAAACCTTTCGAGGTGGAACCGAACATTTTCAATTTTCCCCTGAGCTAACTCAACGCCTGAAAAAGCTATCTCAAGAGTCAGGAACAACTCTATTTATGACACTGTTGGCGGGTTTTGCCGTGTTAGCTTCTCGCTACAGTTCCCAAACGGATTTGGTGATTGGTTCCCCCATTGCCAATCGGAACCGCCAAGAAATAGAAGGGTTAATTGGATTTTTTGTCAATACTCTGGCATTAAGATTTGATTTATCTCAACAGCCCACCTTTGAAGACTTCTTAGCCCAAGTCCGGGACGTGACTCAAAATGCTTATGACCATCAGGATCTGCCCTTCGAGATGTTGGTGGAAGAGTTGAAAATCGAGCGACATTTGGATCGCCATCCCCTGACACAAGTGGTATTTGCCCTCCAGAACGCCCCCAGTTCTCCTTTTGATTTGCCCGGTGTAACGGTGGAAGGGATGTCTTCCGGACTGGATTCGGTGCGGGTTGACCTGGAAGTTTACTTATGGGATGAACCCGAAGGACTTGAGGGTTTTTGCTCTTACAATCGGGATTTATTTGATGGGGAGACAATTGGTCGCCTGATGCAACATTTTCAAACGTTGTTAATGGCAATTGTGGAAAATCAAAAGCAGCCTGTTACCTTATTACCGTTGCTCACGCCACAGGAACGTCATCAATTATTGGTCGAGTGGAATCATACTGTCTCCTCGCGCCATGGTGTAGAGACGCGCCATGGCGCGTCTCTACAGGTGAATCAATGTATTCATCAGTTATTTGAGCAACAGGTGAAACGGACTCCCGATGCCGTGGCGGTGGTATTTGGGGAGGAAGAACTCACCTATCAGCAGTTAAATAGTCGCGCCAATCAATTAGCCCATTACTTACAATCTTTGGGTGTGGGTGCCGATGTTCTAGTCGGGTTGTGTGTGGAGCGATCGCCAAAGATGCTGATTGGATTACTGGGCATTCTCAAGGCGGGGGGCGCTTATGTTCCCCTTGACCCAGACTATCCGCCTGAACGGATCAGTTTTATGTTATCTGATAGTCAAGTTTCCCGACTCGTCACTCAACAGCACCTCCTTTCTCAACTCCCTCAACATCACGCTCAACCTGTCTGTTTAGAGAGTCTTTCCCTTGACCAAAATAGTCAAGAAAATCTGACGGGCGTCGTCACCGCTTCTAACTTAGCCAATGTAATTTATACCTCCGGTTCTACCGGTCAACCCAAAGGGGTGATGGTAGAACACAAGGGATTGTACAATCTTGCTCTGGCTCAAATTGAAGCCTTGGGCGTACACGAAAAGAGTCGGGTTCTCCAGTTTGCTTCCTTGAGTTTTGATGCTTGTATCTCGGAAATCTTGATGACATTGGCAGCCGGGGCAACCCTTTATCTAGGCACAAAAGATGCTTTAATGCCAGGTACACCGTTAATTGAGAGACTACGCCATTACCGCATTACTCATATTACCCTACCCCCATCAGCACTGGCAGTTTTGCCCCATGAAGAACTGCCGCAACTGCAAACGATTATTGTCGCCGGAGAAGCTTGTTCGCCTCAACTGATGAAACTTTGGTCAGTGGGACGAAACTTCTTTAACGGTTATGGACCCACTGAAGCCAGCGTCTGTGCCACAATTGCCAAATGTGAGCCAGATGACGAGAAAGTAACGATTGGTCGTCCGATTACCAACGTCCAAGTTTACATTTTAGATGAACAGTTACAGCCAGTACCAATTGGTGTAGCTGGAGAACTACATATTGGTGGCGTGGGAGTCGCACGGGGTTATCTCAACCGCCCGGAATTGACACAAGAGAAATTCATCCCTAACCCCTTTAGCAATGAACCTGATTCTCGCCTCTATAAAACCGGAGATAAGGCGCGTTATTTAACAGATGGAAATATTGAATTCTTAGGACGCATCGATAATCAAGTGAAAATTCGCGGCTTCCGGATTGAGTTAGGGGAAATTGAAGCCGTACTCAACCAAAGCCCCCTGGTACAGGATGCGGTTGTCGTTGCCCAAGTTGACAGCAACGGTGACAAAAATCTAGTCGCTTACCTGGTTGGTGCTCTGAAAAACCAAGCATTACCCCATCAGGTGGCCCAATGGGAAAGGGAGTATGTCAGTGACTGGCAAATGCTCTATGAACAGGCTTATGGCCAACCTCAAGCTGCGACAGATGACTCGGATGTCACGTTCAATATTAGCGGTTGGAATAGCAGTTATACTGGGCAACCGATTCCGGCACAGGAAATGCTCGAATGGGTGGAAAGTACCGTTAGCCGGATTCTGTCTGTGTCGCCCCAAATTCTCTTGGAAATTGGTTGTGGCACCGGTTTACTCCTGTCTCGGATTGCGCCCAACTGCCAGGAGTATTGGGGTGCTGATTATGCCAGTGCCGCCTTACAACAAGTTGAGCAGATTTGTCAACGTCAGGGTTTACAACAGGTGCGATTGCTGCACCAAATGGCGGATGATTTTACCAACATCCCTCCAGCCAAATTCGACACGGTTGTGATTAATTCAGTTGTTCAATATTTCCCCAGTGTCGAGTATTTGCTACAGGTTTTAGATGGGGCAATGGCAACCCTTGGTCAAAGCGGTACTATCTTTGTCGGGGATGTGCGGAGTCTGCCCTTACTCGAAGCCTATCATGCTGCCGTGCAGTTATCTCGATTACCAGGGGACACCCCAGTTGAGCAATGGCAACAACAGGTGAATCAAAGTGTTACGGCTGAAGAAGAGTTGGTGATTGACCCCAGCTTTTTCATCGCTCTTTCCACCCGTTTTCCAATGATTACGGCGGTAGAGATTGAGCCAAAACGGGGCTATGCACAGAATAATGAGTTAACTCAATTCCGCTATGATGTCACCCTTCATATCGGCGGTGAGGTTTCCACTCCGGTTGAGACTTGGTTGAACTGGCAATTAGACTCCCTGTCAATTACACAAGTGGAAAATCAACTCAAAATCGAGCAGCCAGAAGTCTTAGGGATTCGCGGTGTACCCAACCAACGGGTACAGCAAGCCTTACAGATTTGGCAATGGTTGGAAGAGCCGCCAGGGGTGGAGACAGTTAGCCAACTACGGCAATTACTCCCACAACAGCCAACGGTGGGAATTAATCCAGAACAGTTTTGGCAACTGGGTGAAACTCTTGGCTACCAGGTGCATCTGAGTTGGTGGGAGAGTAGCACTGATGGGGGTTATGATTTGGTGTTGTGTCGTAATCGTGTCACTCCCATTGGGTTTTGGCAGCCGGAGACGGTAACGGCTAAACCTTGGAGTGAGTATACCAACAATCCCTTGTATGGTAAGTTAGTTCAGAAATTGGTACCACAGGTGCGTCAGTTTTTGCAACAAAAGTTGCCTAATTATATGATGCCCCAGGCGTTTGTGCTGTTGAAGGCTTTGCCTTTGACACCGAATGGTAAGGTTGACCGTAAAGCACTGCCAACTCCAGATACAGCTACCCGCCATCTGTCTACTGGCTTGGCTTTACCCCGCAACCCGATTGAGGCTCAACTGGTTCAAATCTGGAGTGAAGTTTTGGGGATTGAGAGGATTGGGATTAAGGAGAATTTCTTTGAACTTGGGGGTCATTCCTTGCTGGCGACTCAAGTAATTTCTCGGTTAAGTAATCTGTTTGAGGTAGAATTGTCTTTACAACATTTTCTGGAGTATCCCACGGTGGCGAGTTTGGCCCAAACGATTCAGGTGCTTTCCACGGTACAAACGGGTCAACCTTCTGTCACTGAACTATCAGATGATTATGAAGAAGGCGAATTGTAATATAAAGGACTTACGCTGGTACATTTATGGTGACAATGGTGCGTTAGCCCAGCGTAACGCACGATGGCGGCGTGATCCACTTAAAATAGGGCTTTGTTTGTAGTGAGAACTTTAGTTCTTTAACGCCTAGCTGGAGAGGGCTGAAGCCCTCACTACGTACCAAATCTATTATGCCGAAATACAGACTAACTCAAGAAAAAGTCGAAAATGCCAATCAATTCTATCTAACCTACAATGACGGGATTACGTTTAATGTGCAAAATGCCTACAATTGCCTGGGAAATGGCATGGTGATGGCAACAAAGTTTCTCTGGGAGGTTGAATGCGTGGGCGATTAGTCTAGATGCCAGCAAATGGCAAGCTGATGGACTTTTTGAAGCCAAAAGTGAACCGCGCAAATTAGACATGATTCAAAACCAAATTTGGGAGGCAATTGGCAGATGAAAGTCGTAGAGTTTTTGTCTTACTTAAACCGTTTAGATATCAAACTTTGGCTGGAGGAAGAGAAACTCAAGTATCACGCGCCCAAGGGGGCAATGACACCGGAAATTAAGCAAGAAATCGGCACGAGAAAAGCGGAAATCATTTCCTTTTTTCAGCAAGCCAATGCCACCGCCAGAGCGACTGAATCAGCGATTGTGCCGATGTCACGGGATAATCTGATTCCTCTATCTTTTGCCCAGCAACGACTCTGGTTTCTGCACCAACTCTCGCCCGACAGTCAGTCTTACAATATGCTGGAGGCGCTGCGGTTAAAGGGTACCCTTGATCTTGTGGCACTAGAGAAAAGTCTGAGTGAACTGGTGCGCCGTCATGAAATTCTCAGAACCACGTTTCCCATGGTAGACGGAGAAGCCATTCAACAAATTGCTGCTCCTACGGCTTTAACATTACCTATCCAGGACTTGCAGGGGTTGTCTGGCGACGAACAAACGGCTCAAATTGAACAACTGGTGAAGTCTCTTGCAGCTGAGTCCTTTGATTTGGCGAGTGAACCCCCAATACAATTTACCTTGCTCAAACTCAGTGCCCACGAACAGGTACTCCTGTTGAAGATGCACCATATTATCTACGATGGTTGGTCGATGAATATCTTCTTCAGTGAGTTGTCTGATCTCTATAGAGCCTTCTCTCAAGGACTCCCCTCCCCACTTCCAGAATTACCGATCCAATATGCTGATTTTGCCTTATGGCAACGTCAGTGGCTCACCGGAGATGTTCTGGAACGCCAACTCAATTACTGGCAGAATCAGTTGGCTGATGCTCCTCCGGTTTTGGAATTACCGACGGATCACCCTCGTCCCCCCGTTCAAACGTTTCAAGGTGCAGCTGAATGTTTGCGACTGAATCAGGAGTTAACTCAACGCCTGAAGCAACTGAGCCAGGATTCAGAAACCACGTTGTTTATGACGCTGCTGGCGGCTTTTTTTGTCACTCTTTCTCGTCATAGTAATCAGTTAGATTTGGTTGTTGGCTCTCCCATTGCCAACCGCAACAACAAGAGTGTTGAAGGGTTAATTGGATTTTTTGCCAATACCCTAGCATTAAGGGGGAATCTCTCTGGCAATCCCAGCTTCAAAGACTTCTTGGCTCAAGTCAGGCAAACTACCCTGTCAGCCTACGCTCACCAAGACTTACCCTTTGAAATGTTAGTCGAGAAGTTACAGCCGGAGCGAGATTTGAGTCTAAATCCCTTGGTACAGGTGATGTTTTCGCTCCAGAATGCTTCCCAATCAGAGGGCAGTTTGTCAGATTTAGCGATGGAGAGTATGCCTTTGCCCGTTGATGTTAGAGCTAGATTTGACTTGGAAGTCATTATTTGGCAGATGTCAGAGGGGTTAGAGGGCGTTTGGTCCTATAACAGTGATTTATTTGATGGGGCAACTATTACTCGGATTGGTCAACATTTTCAAACCGTACTCCAGGCAGTTGTGGCAAATCCCGAAGTACGAGTTGCTGAAATATCCCTGTTGAGTCCAGCCGAACGGGATCAGTTGTTAGTGGAGTGGAACAACACTCAAACGGACTATCCTCAGGATAAATGTATCCATCAATTATTTGAGGAACAAGTAGAACAGAACGATAATGCGATCGCACTCGTGTACGATAATCAACACCTAACTTACCGTGAATTAAATTGTCGTGCCAACCAATTAGCCCGCTATTTACGTTCCTTGGGTGTGGGAGCTGATAGGCTGGTGGGGTTATGTGTGGAACGTTCCTTAGACATGGTGGTGGGACTGTTGGGCATTCTCAAAGCAGGTGGAGCCTACCTGCCACTTGACCCCGATTATCCCCAAGAACGCTTAAGCTTCATGCTAGAAGACACTCAGGTGAAAGTGTTGTTAACTCAAGCCAAATTCCTAGCATCCCTACCCCCACATCAAGCACATACCGTCTGTTTGGATACTGACTGGCAAACGATTAACCAAGCTAATCCCGATAATCTCAACAACACAGTCAGTGCGGAAAATTTAGCTTATGTAATTTATACCTCGGGTTCTACAGGTCAGCCTAAAGGTGTCGAAGTAGTTCATCGTGGCGTTAATCGTCTTTTGTTTGGCGTAAACTACGTTCATCTAGATGCAACACAAAGATTTCTACAGATGGCGCCAATTTCGTTTGATGCCTCCACATTCGAGATTTGGGGTGCTTTGTTACACGGGGCTAGATGCGTTCTGTTTCCCGAAAATATTCCGACGGCTGAAAATCTCAGGGAAGAAATCCACAAACATGGCATCACCATCTTATGGCTGACGGCGGCTTTATTTAACTCTATTGTGGATAACGATCCCCAAGCCTTGTCAGAAATTCAACAACTACTCATTGGTGGAGAAGCCCTTTCGGTGATTCACGTTCAGAAAGCACTTGACACTCTGCCATTGACAACAATTATTAATGGATATGGTCCGACAGAAAGCACGACGTTTACCTGTTGTTACCCAATTCATCGACAACTGGAGATGAAGATAGAGTCAATTCCCATTGGTCGTCCGATTGCGAACACACAAATTTACATCTTAGACGAGTATATGCAACCTGTCCCTGTGGGCGTACCTGGAGAATTACACATTGGGGGTGCAGGATTAGCACGAGGCTATCTCAACCGCCCTGAGTTAACCCAAGAAAAATTCATCCCTAACCCGTTTAAGAATTCAAAATTCAAAATTCAAAATTCAAAATTATATAAAACCGGAGATTTAGCGCGTTACTTAAAAGATGGTAATATTGAATTCTTAGGACGCATTGATAATCAAGTTAAAATTCGGGGTTTCCGGATTGAACTGGGGGAAATAGAAACGGTACTGAGCCAGCATGAAGCGGTACAAGTTGCTTGTGTCATCCTTCGGGAAGATACTCCAGGGGAAAAGCGTATCGTTGCTTATGTCGTGCCACAACCCAAAGTAACAGTCACCAGCAGTACACTGCGTCAGTTCTTGACCCATAAACTCCCCGGTTACATGATACCATCGGCGTTTATGATTCTGGACTCTTTGCCCCTCACGCCGAATGGTAAAGTAGACCGCCGCGCCTTAAAACCACCGTCTAACCGTAGTGACTCGGATACATTTGTTCAAGCCCGTAACCAATTAGAATTGCAACTGGTGCAACTTTGGTCTAAGGTGCTTAAAGTTGACAAAATTGGGGTACAAGATAACTTTTTTGAACTCGGTGGTCATTCCCTGCTCGCCTCCTACTTAATTACTCAAATTAAGCAGCAGTTGGGCAGAGAGATTCCTTTAATCACGCTGTTTCAAAACCCCACCATTGAACAGTTAGCGACAATCATTCAAACCGGATCAGATCACTCAACTCCGTCTTGTTTAGTCCCAATTCAACCCCAGGGGTCAAAATCACCGTTCTTCTGTGTTCCCGGTGCGGGAGGTAGACCGTTTTACTTCTATCACTTAGGACGTTATTTAGGAGAATATCAACCGTTCTACAGTTTTGAAAACAATCTGTATCAGGAATTAGGATCGATTACTCGAATTGAGGATATTGCTACTATTTACATTGAAGCCATGCAAGCTGTTCAGCCCCAGGGACCCTATTTTTTAGGCGGACATTCCTATGGGGGAAATGTTGCGTTTGAAATGGGTAAACAGTTGTATAAACAGGGACAGGAGGTGGCTTTACTGGCAATCATTGATTCTTCAGCGCCAACGTATAAGGATAAGCAAATGCTGATTGATTATATTAATTGGGATCACGCCAGGTGGCTGGCTGAGGTGAGCAAGGGAATAGAAGTTTATTTAGACAAAGCTGTAGATATTTCCTACGAAACTCTCCAGCCCCTAACAGTGGAGGAGCAACTCAACTACGTTTTACACTATTTCAAAATGGCTAATATGCTACCTCCGAATGCGGAAACAACACAGCTAACCAATATCGTACAAGCTTATAAAACTAGCTGTTTATGTCTGGTTGATTATGACCCCCAAGAGATGTATCCTGGTAGACTGACGGTTATACGCGCAAATGAGGATCTGCAGGATGATCCGAATCGTGATCTAGTATCTGACAATGAAGATTTTTCCTTGGGGTGGAGCGAGTTTTGTACGGAACCTGTGGATATCCAGTTTGTGTTGGGAAATCATATCACAATTACGGCGGAACCTCATGTTCAGGTTTTAGCTGAACAGTTAAAAGCTTGCATTGAGCAAGTATAATTAAAGTAGAGACGCGCCATGGCCCGTCTCTACGAATTATTGATGATAAAAATGGATAAAACCGAATTCATCACACAATTTGATCAGTTAATTCTCAATCATGAGACCAGAAAAATATATGGTGAACATGAGTTTTTCAATGTCGGCTATTGGTTGCCAGAGACTCAGAATCAAGAGGAAGCCTGTTTTAATCTAACGGAAAAACTGTTAGAATTTATTCCAGAGAAAACAGGAAAAATCTTGGATGTGGGCTGCGGGTTAGGCGCGACGACCAATTATTTACTGAAATACTACTCCCCTGCTGATGTAGTAGGCATCAATATTTCCAGCCAACAACTTGAAAGATGTCGAGTCAATGCACCAAACTGCAACTTCATGGAAATGGATGCGGTTCAGATGAAGTTTGAGGAGAATCAATTTGATCAGATCATCTGTGTTGAAGCTGCCTTATACTTTAATACCCGGGAAAAATTCCTCAAAGAAGCTGGGCGTGTGTTGAAGCCTGGAGGTAATCTCGTCCTGGCAGATATTATCAGTGCAACGACGGAATATTTTGGTAATTTGGTCATTACTGAAAATACGGTCAAAGATATTGAAGCCTATCAGAATCTTTACCAAAAAGCAGGATTCGATCAGGTAAAATTGGTGGAGGCTACAGAGGAATGCTGGAAAACACACTTCCGACATCTAAAATCTTGGATGGAATCACAATTTCAGGCAGGAGAAATAGATGAGGAAACGTGTAAATTTAATGTCAATGCCATAGATAATTTGCTAGGAGTCGATTCTGCCGCGATAACTTATGTGTTGGTTTCGGCGAATAAGTCAGCCAATCCAGTTTAAATTGAGAATCAAAAGTCAACCCCTAACAAGTCAAATTTTAAACAATGTTTCAGTCACTAACAGGGAAGAAAGTAGTCATTATTGGCATAAACTCAGGACTTGACCTAGCCATTGCCAAAAAACTAACAGAAGTGGGAGCATCGGTGGTGCTTTCACACAACTCACAGGACAAATTGGATCAAGCCATGGAGTCCATTTCTGGAGAAATTGAGGCGAAAACAGTTGACATTTGGAATCAGGATTCGGTCAATGCTTTCTTTGAGCAAATCGGCAACTTCGATCATTTAATTGTCACCTCTATGGGAGACAGAAATATGCCGCGATCGCTCTTAGCCGAAATGACGACAGAAACGGCTCAAGGTGCGATGAATAAATTCTGGGGGACGTTCTTTGCTGTACGTGCATCACTAAAAACTATAGCCACTGACGGCTCGATTACACTAACATCTAGTGTCTCCATATACAAATCTTCAAAAATGGGGGGGATTTCCGCGATCGCAGCCGCAAATGGTGCAGTTGCTGTGTTTGGGCGCTCGTTGGCGTTAGAAATTTCACCGATTCGAGTCAACGTGATTGCCCCTGGATTGGTAGAGGATACAAGTATCTGGAGTTCTCAAAGCGAATCTGAGCGCTCTGACTTAACCAAGTGGGCGATCGCTGCCTTACCGGTGAAGCATCTTGGGCAACCCGAAGAACAGGCACAAGCCGTGCTAAGTTTGATCACGAATCCTTATATTACAGGGGTTGTTTTGCCTGTGGATGGCGGTGTCACCATGGTGTAAAGTTACCCACGGACTGTGGGGAACCCAAACAGGTAGGGGTTTAGTAACCAAACCCCTACCTAATCGAAAGACTTTTTATTTTCATAATATATTATGTTCCAGCAAAGTGCTCAAACTCAATCCCAAACCAATATTTTTTCTGACTTTGCTCGATTTTGGGAAGATGTAAAAAAAATTGCCGAGCCGTATTGGTATCCAACCCAATCAAACGAAAGAGCATTCTCAGAAGTGATTCGTTCATGGGGAATGCTAATTCTATTGGTGGGATTAATAATTTCCCTCGTAACTGCAAGTGCTTTTAATAGTTTTGTCGGTCGCTATTTGGTCGATAGTCTACTTGAAGATAAAGATTATTCTGCTTTTACGAATAATTTATTACTCAATATCGCAGGGCTTACCCTAGTAACCTTGTTAATAGGAATCTCTAAATTTGTGAGAAAACAAATTGCCCTTGATTGGTATGAATGGATGAATACTCAAGTCTTAGATAAATACTTGAGTAATCGTGCTTATTATAAAATCAACTTCCGCTCCGATGTTGATAATCCCGATCAACGTATAGCCAAAGAAATTGAACCGATTACCACTAGCGCTCTCAGGTTTTCAGCGACTTTCCTAGAAAAAATATTGGAAATGGGTACTTTCTTAGTCATTATTTGGGTAATTTCCCAGCAAATTGCTATTATAATGCTAATTTATACCATCATAGGCAATTTCATTGCGGCTTACTTAAATCAAGAATTAACCAAGATCAATCAAGAAGAGATTGAATCGAAAGCTGACTATAGCTATTGTCTGGTTCATGTTCGCAATCATGCTGAATCAATCGCTTTTTTTCGGGGAGAAAAACAGGAATCCAATATAATTAAACGTCGATTTAAAAGTCTTGCCAACATAATTGAACGCAAGATAAATTGGGAGAGAAGTCAGGATTTTTTCAGCAGAGGATATCAATCTGTTATTCAAATCTTTCCTTTTTTAGTGCTAGCACCTTTATATATCGAAGGTGAAATTGATTTTGGACAACTGGGGCAAGCTGCACTAGCTTGTAATATGTTCGCTACTGCACTAGGAACCGTAATCGCTGAATTTGGTACTTCTGGGCGATTTTCTAGTTATGTTGAACGTTTATCTGAGTTTGCAAATGCCTTAGAAGAAGTGAATCAAAAATCCGAAAAGGTGAGTAGCATTCAAACCATAGAAGAAAACCGACTAGCGTTTGAAAATATGACGTTACAAACCCCTAACTCTGAGCAGGTGATTGTGGAAAACTTATCACTGGCGGTTCAACCTGGAGAGGGACTGTTAATTGTTGGTCCAAGTGGTCGAGGTAAAAGTTCTTTATTGAGAGCGATCGCGGGTTTATGGAATACGGGAACGGGTCGTCTAATGCGACCTTCTTTAGAAGACGTTTTATTTTTACCCCAACGTCCTTATATCATCTTAGGAACGTTACGGGAACAATTACTCTATCCGAGTACAGAGCATCAGATGACTGACGCAGAACTTGAAGAAGTTTTACAACAAGTTAACCTCCAAAATGTGCTAAATCGAGTCGGTAGTTTTGACATAGAACTTCCTTGGGAAAATATCTTATCCTTAGGAGAACAGCAGCGTCTTGCATTTGCCAGACTGCTCGTTAATAATCCCAGTTTTACTATATTAGATGAAGCAACAAGTGCCTTAGATTTGCACAATGAAGAGACTTTATATCACCAGCTACAAGAACGACAAACAACGTTTATTAGTGTTGGACATCGACAAAGTTTATTTAATTATCATGAAAAAGTTCTGGAACTTTTAGATGATTCTCGTTGGCGCTTGGTTGACATTAACGATTATGAGTTATCAGCAGACACGGCGGTTAATTCTGTTTCAAGCTCTGAAGTTGAACCAGAGGATGTTCTGAATCAGGATGATTCTGTTCAATCTGAAACATCGGTAGAGACGGAGACAGATTTCGGACTGTCTCATAGAGAAATGCGGAAATTAACAAATTATGCACTGAGTACGATCAGAAATAAAGCCAGCAAAGGAAAAACTATTATGGCTAATGATGGATTCACTTACCGCTACAATAAAAATAATGGCATCTTTAAATGGTTTAGGCATACAGAGGAAAAGTAGGACGTATGCTCAGAGATTGCACCTCAGGTTAAACAGGCGTATTAAAAAAAGTCCGTCTCCTTGTCCGACATCTTTTATCACCTGACAGGGGGTTGACTTTATTAATGATAGTAAAGCCACGAACTAAGTAGCCCTGATAAACTCTGTGGATTTACTTTCACCACTATCGCTTATTTATTGTATTTTGAGCCCCGTAATTGTTTCTTCTTTGTCTAATTCTTTGATAATACATTTAGACTTGCTAAGTTTAATAATTTCATAAGTTTCTGATACAAACACAGAAGTAATCTTTCCCACAAAATCTGCTGCAGAAATTTTAACAACTAGCGGAACCTTGAAGTTAAAAATAGATTGTGGAAGAGTTTTAACGTTTAAGAACAATCGTCCTTCCCTTACGTGCCATACACCCGTAAATTGATTGCCCGTTATAAATTCTAAAGGCTTAGATAAGAATAAGGTTTGAATCCGAGTTTGCTCATAAGTCATATCATTTTTAAATTCAATGGACAGTTTTTCCCATGATGTATTAAAACGCCATTTTCCCACGAGTAATTTTTCTATTTCTAAATCAGCAATATCAGTGTCGTTCATATCTACCTCTAACATTATTGGAGCAAGTCTTGTTTGTGTAATTGCCAGATTAATACCTGACCTTGTGCGCGTGTTTCCATTATCTGCATACCGATTTTTTCTAGCACCCGCTTTGAGGCTATATTATCGGCATCACATCCCGCCGTGACTCTTTGCACACCCGGTTGACAAAATGCCCAATTTACCATTGCTGGCGCTGCTTCTGAAGCATATCCTTGCCGTCGATAGGATGGCACAATCCGATAGCCGAATTCCAGTGAACCTGTGGGTGAACCTGTGGCATCTGGGATCATTTTCAGGAACGTGTTACCAATCAGGGTATTATCAGCTTTATGAATAATTAGGCGGAACCATTCCGTGAGTGAGGGATTTTTTTCTAGTATATCTGCAAGTGCTGGCAAAATTTCACTCAACTCGGGTTCAAACCAGTCCGGTAAAATTTTAAATGGCGCAATAGCGGCTAATTCAACCTGTCCAATCATTGTGGCTTTTACGATTTCCAGGGTAAAGGGGATCAACTCCAATCGGGCGGTAACAATATTTGCCATATTAAGTAGGTGGGGACAACTAAAGCTGACGGTGGGGAGCGTTATTTGTCAAAACACTGATTTCACGGATTTATTGTCCAGATGGGGGTAGGGAGGTGAGAGCTTATGCACACACTGATTACACAGAAAAGATTGATCTACATTAAAATGCTTAATGATAACCTGTAATTAACCGCTAAACTCTGACCCATTTCAATACCTTCGGGTCTTTGTTATAGCGGTAGGTAACGCCATTTTTCGCCCTCAGCGACTTGCCGCGGCTTGCCTTGCTTCTGATTGTGCTAATGGAATAGTTGGTTAATGCTTTCATTTCACTATGAGAAAGCCTCTCGGTTGTGTCTAGGTTGGGTGATGCTTCTGGCTGGCTTGGGACGTTGTTTCCCGAGGCATCATTTAGGTTAGGAGAATCCTCTGGGTTAGGGGCATCATTTAGGTTAGGAGAATCCTCTGCGTTAGGGGAATCTTCGATAATTTGCTCTGTTTCCGGGAGATTCGCCCTAATCGCTTTTCGCTGTCGATAATCCGCCATAGACACCAGTTGCCAACTAGATTCTTGTGCCAGTTCTAGCACCCATTGATGGTAACTGAACAGACTTTCTCGATGTCCAACACTGATAAATGTTGAGTGGGATTGTTGTAACTGTTGATATAAATTTCTTTCATTATTCAAATCCAACGCACTGGTTGCCTCATCGAGTATTGTGAAGCTGGGACGATTCACTAATAGTCGGGCGAAAGCAAGGCGTTGTTGTTCTCCCACGGATAATAGATTTTCCCAAGGGGCTTCTGTATCAAAACCCTCCACACGAGTCAACAAATGGTGCAGGTTAACCTGTTGCAAAACTTCTTCAAGTTCGCGATCGCTCATTTGACGATTCGTCCGAGGATAGAGTAACTGTTCCCGCAATGTTCCCAATATTATATAAGGACGTTGGGGCAAAAACAACATATCATTGAGCGGGGGGCGCACGAGACACCCTGTTCCTGCATTCCATAAACCCGCAATAGCACGTAATAGAGAACTTTTACCTCTCCCACTTGGACCAACAATTAATAACCCTTCTCCGGGTTGGACTGATAGTGATAAGTTGGTGACAATCGTTTGCTGGTAATCCGGTGTTTTTAAGGTAACATTATCGAAAGCGATGCGGTCTTCTTCTATCGTATTTATTCTACTAACTTGTTTCGGTTCCTGGATAACGGCGGTTAACCTATCCGAAAACTCGGCTAAACGATCAACGTAACTGGAAAATTGTCCTGACGAGCCAAATTCACCGATTAATTGTCCGAGAGCCTGAGAAAATAGTAAACTACATAAACTCGCTTGGCTGATTTCTCCATAGTCAATTTGATCGGTAATAAATAAAGGGGTGAGGATGAACATGGAAAACAGAGAAATAGCCGACTGATAGCCTCGGTTAAATATATCCTGACCCCTCTCCCAATTCAGTCGGCGTTCCGCTACGTTAATGAAATTACTAAATCGTCGCTCAATGATGTTTAATTCTTGATTTTCTCCCTGAAAAAAAGCGATGGATTCCGCGTGATTCCGAACATGAGTTAGGCAATAGGCGTAGTCGGCTTTACATTGAAGTTGCTCTTGATTAATTTTATTGAGTTCTTGGGTCAAATAAACGGCAATTAAGTTACCGATAATCGTATAAACAACTAGATAAATTGCGATTGTTTCCGATATTGTCCAGAGAATAGCGATAAATGCTGCCATTTCCAGGGTTTTTTCCAGAAATGTCGCTGAAAATCTCAGAGCGCTACTGGTAATGGGTTCGATTTCTTGGGATAGACGTTGATCGGGGTTGTCCAGATCAGAGCGAAAATTGATTTTATAATAAGCGCGATGGCTAAAATACTTTTGCAAGATATGATTATTGAGCCATTTGTACCAATCCAGAGCTACTCTTTTTCTGACATATTGCGAAAAGCCGACTAATAGCGTAACCACGACAATCAACAGAGTAGAAAGCCATAAGGTACTAATATATTTAGATAGATCCCTCTCTTCAATGATAATATCCAGGACATAGCGATTCCAGAAGCTGCCGAGAGCATTGACACTGACCAGAGAGACGATTAATAGGATCAAAAGCGCCAGCATTCCCCAAGCGCGAATCACTTCGGAAAAGGCTCTTGCTCCCGGTTCTGTGGGATACCAATAGGGTTGAGCGACGACTTTGAGCGACTGCCAAAATTTGGTGAACGGCAAAATCGGATTGGTTACGGTTTTGTCACGAAACACTTGAGCTTGCATAGTCGAAAACAATGGGTTTCACTGCTGAGGAAAAGAGCGCTACATTGTCAGGGGCGCAAGGAGGGTACCCCTACGCCACGTTATACTCAGCACAATTTGGCACGATCGCGAAGTGCTGCTGTTTTGAGTCAATCACTTACACCACCGTGCCATTTAACCGAGACGCTCACTGAACTGAGTGTTACCAGGCAATTAGTCTTCATCCACAATTTCAACGGTTCTTGGCGGTTGTACCTCTTGGGAATTGGTACTATTTCCGGAACTTAGATGGTGTTTAAGTTTGAGTTTGAGTTCCTCGGAAAGGGGTAAATCTTTAATTTCTTTGAGCAGAAATCTCACAGATTCGCTTTTGCTACGTTCTGTATAAATCCCCTTGAGAATCGCTTCAATTCCATATCCCGCGATCGCGTCTCCCACAATGGTACTCAATCCTAGCACCCCTAAACCGCCGACAATCCCTAGAGGACCTCCCAATACCGCGAGTAATGGGATCACAGCGGCAGAATTTCCGCCGGCGAGCGTTATGGCAATTACCAGAAGTGTGCCAGGAAGTCCTAAACCTGCAAGTTTTTTAACGATTTCATCCATTTGAGTTCCTTTAAATCCTTAAAGTATTGGTCAAAACACGAATTATATTCAGCTTACCAAAAGATTACACAATTCATCAATTTCTTGACTTTTTTCGATAACGACTCGCTGGGCTAAGGCTTTGAGCTGACGAATATTTTCGGATTGGGTATTGTCCATCGCTTCCAATTCACTGGTTAAGAATGTCTGAAACCGATAATAACATCGTTTTCCATCTTGGCTAGATGATTTCATCGACCGTTCTAATTGTCCGGCGACGACTTCACTACCCCCATCCAATAAAATGTTTAACAGGGGTCTTGCCCATTGCAACAGTCCCCAGTTTTTCGCCTCGTCATAGGGATAAATACTGGTTAAAGAACCTGTACCTAAGGAAACCAGCAATATCTCATCAGTATGGAGAATTTCTTGTCTTTTTTGCCAACTCATCTTCGCTTCCATAATGGCTAACTGGGCTGGATTATTGGCAATCACGCCACCATCGACTAAGGTATAAAAGCCATTGGGATTATGGGTTGTGGCAACGTGATAGGGCGCAAAATAGGTGGGCGCGGCGCTGGTTGCCATCGCTGCATCGGTGAGGTTAAACCCGAGGCACAATTTGCGGAATTTTCTTGATTCTGTCTCTTCTTTTGCTAGTTTGCTGGTAAAAAAGATGGGAATTCGTTGTTCGAGATCATAGCTGGTGACAAAAATCTCTTTCAGGCACTGATCCAATGGCGTGTTGCCTAAATATTGTCTGACAATTTCCTCGCGTCCATCAGAGGCATATTTGGGTTGGGCAAGTAAATCCTCGATTGGACCCAGGATTTTTTCAAAGAATGGCTCATAAAAAATTTCTGCGCCATACTCAACATACATTTGAATGAGTTCTTCGGCACTGTATTTCGCCATCGGTGTACTATCTGATGCTTGTGCATCTAATCGCGGTTTAGTCAGTCCGAGTGCCAGAATTCCGCCAGTTGATGTGCCAGAAATTAAATCGAATAAACTAAAAATCGGCTTTTGGGTGCGCTTTTCTATTTCGGCGAGGAGGATGGCGGGAATAATGCCGCGAATTCCGCCGCCATCAATTGCTAGTATTTTATACTTAAAATTTGCTGTCGTATTCATTGTTGTTTGCGATTCCTCCTGGGTTAAATTTTGAGTGGGTTCCGGCTGTTGATTGGTGACGGAAATGTCAGTTTGATTGGTTGGCTCACTTTCAGTTTCCTCTGATTGAGGTTGGGGGGGTAAAGGTGTTTCCATAGTGGCAAGGTTATCCCTATCTTTCCTTGTCTCTGTTGTTTCCGACCCTTGAGGCTGCTGATTCCCTAATGTTATCTTAGTTTCGGGTAATAAATCCGGATTCGATAAGTGAGTAAGTAGATAAGGACTTTGGCATACATCCCAACGAGGATTACCATGGAATTTGCCCTGATAGCCATTTCCGGTTTGGTCTTTAACGGTTTTTCCTTGTCCTTCATTTAATCGCCAATAGGCGACTAATCCAGGTTCATTCCCGACTAGAGGCTGAACACGATGTCTCTGAATTTCCACCGGAGAACAAGCGCAATTCCAGACGCTAATATTCGCCAATTGTCCGGTAAAATAGATGCGATCGTGTAATGTTGCCCCTAGAGTCACCGAACTCGATGCGTTGTTTAAAGTTGACCCTGTTAAGGTTCCCTTATAGTCATGGTCATCCAGATAAATCCTTAACTCCCCTTGATTAAAAACCAAGGCAAAGAAGTGCCATTGTCCAATAGTTAATTCTCCATTGCCAAAAGTTTGGACAACCTGGTTAACCGTTTCATCAATGTATACATCTAGATTTCCATCTTCACTAATCCCCAACTCAAAATTATCGCTGTATCGATTGGACGCACGGGCGAAAAAAACATTGCGCGTCCCATAACTGGTGGCTTTATTGGTGAGTTGTTCAGGCTTTACCCATCCAGAAATCGTCAAGGCTGCACTCCCCTGAGCCAAAACACCACCCAGATCAGTCCTGCCAAAATTGATATAATCATCCTGGCTATCAAATGTCAGCACAAATTGAGTATCGTCTGTATTGATCACACCAGTTTCATCTCCAGGTTGCTCTATCAAATCTCCCGATCGAACCGGAAACCACTCATTTTTTAGTCGTGAGCAGAACCTCTGCAATAGCTTGGGAAATGGAAAACTTTGGTGGAAAAATCTCCATCCAGAAAAACTCCCCAACCGGGTTGACTTCCAGGAATACATACCGATTATCGGGAGTGACAATAATATCAATTGCTCCATAGTTTAAGCCAAAATACGCCATGAGTTGGAGCAGTTTTTTCTCGACATCTTCGGGTAAGGTGTAAGCCTGCCAATCTTTGGCTAAAGCTCTACCTTCTTTGCGCCAATCGTGAGTAGCTCCCTGCAAACGTTGGGAGTCGATTGCTGCTGTAAATACCCGGTTTCCTACAATCGTTACCCGCAATTCCTGCGCCTTTGGTACGTTTTCCTGAAACGTCATCGGACAAAAACGCAGTCCTTCCAGATGCTCTAGATCCTCATCGGTAACTGGATTGGTGAAAACAACTTGCTCTTCCCCCTGCTCACCGTAAATGGCGAATTGAGATAGCATTTTGGTAATTATTCCTTGCCCTTTACACTCTTGGGCAAATTGTTTAACAGCGGCTGAATTATTTGTGGTGAGGGTGCGTGGAGTATTTAATCCAACTTCCCGGGCAACTTGTAACTGAAGTTGTTTATTTTTAGCGAGTTCAACATTGGGTAGGCTGTCAAGTTTAAATCCTTGGATACTGGCAATCATTCCTTGAGCCGTGCAGCGAGTTTCCCGCAGTGAAGCGTCTCTAAATTGCTGATCCATGGTTTCGGGAATTTTGAGTCCATGTCTAATTCGTCGATACCAAACTGAGGATACTTCACTTAAATCGAGGGTTTTTTCCCCATCGGTAATAATGACTCGCTCAGAATCGCCGGAGTAAATATCGAGTTGAACTTCTGTGGGAAATCTGTCTGTGTCAAATCGAAACGCTTTTCCACCTTTATCAGCGATTGCCTCCATGACGAGAGGAATACTTTCGTTATCGTTACTGTAGGTAATAATTAATACTGTCATTGGTTATTCGTCATTGGTCATTGGTCATTGGTCAGGGGTTGTTCCAGACGTAGCAGGCTACGTCTGGAACATGGAAATTAGGGTGTGGAAATTAGGGTGTCTGCGATCGCGCTGGAAATTGGCAAGTCTAAATCTCGCTCCAGCATTCCCCATTCGCCGATAGGATTAACTTCCAAAAAGACATACTCTCCGGATGGAGTAAGGATGAAGTCTAAGGCGCCAAAGAAAAGCCCAAATTTACCCATAAAGGCTTGGAGCCGACGCACTAATGCTTCCGGAAGCTGATGATGTTCCCATGCACCAGCCTCAACTCCAGGACGACGCCAATCTACTGTAGCTGTTTCATATACCGACGCTTTTAATCCCCCGACAAATACATTACCATTGACATAGACCACCCGCAATTCCATCTGCTTGGGAATTTGCTCTTGAAACACCATGGGACAATAGCTTAGTGACTCAGCATCTTCCAAGTCTTCTGGTTTCACCACGCTGGTATAGACAAAGAATGACGTGGCTTCCATACTCCGGGAAAGTGATTTGAGTAACTTACTCACCATTTTTCCCTGAACCTGTTGGAAAAACTCCCGTGCAGATTCGGCGTTATTGGTAACTAGAGTTTTGGGGATAACAAAACCCACTTCCGAGGCGACTCTTAGTTGGCGCAGTTTATTGTTAGCAATATTAATCCGTTCTAAATTATCCACCCAACGGGCATCTCGGAGACTGTCCCAAAACCCATCCAATGTGGCTAGGGATTCGTTGACGCAGGCTTTTTGATATTCTGGCGCTAATGCTGAACCCAGTTGTGGCTCCCAAATCCGGCGCATCCACACCGCTTTTACCTGCTCTGTCTGGATAGATTGTCTGCCATAGTTGATTGTGTGATACTGTTTATTGTGATCAAACTGCGCTGTGAGTTGCACCTCTAAAGGAAACTTATCTGTGTCCAAGCGAAAGGGTTGCGCCCCTTTTTTTGACAGGGCTTTTGCGACTCTATCTATGGTGAAGAAATCCCCACTATGAGTGATTAATAAAACAACGTCTGGCGACAGAGACATAAAAATGGTGTTTAAGGGTTTTCGATGATGTAGAGACCGAACATGGACAGTCTATTTGGGTTCAAAATTGAATCGGTTAGGTTCTGCAAGTATTGATCAACCCCCTTACAAATAACCAGTGATATGAGAAAGCGCGATCGTTTCCATTTAAGCTTTTAATAGACGGAAACGATCGCGCTTCCTAGAGTAGCTTTAAATTCGATCACCCAACACTTTAAAAGAGCGTCTCTACAGCTACTCCCTTGATTATCCCAGCCAGATAGCGAGACTTAGTACTCTTCCCAATCCGAAGGAAACTTCAGTGTAGTCACTGGAGCCTTCTCTGACGGTGCTGGGGCTTGGGCTTCTAAGAAGCGAGCGAAGAAAGGCACAACTTGCAGTTCTTTGTTTTTCGACATACTATTCTCCTTGAGGTATTTTTGGTGCGTTGGGAGTAGTGTTTGGTTATTGGCTTACCCAACACTTTAAAAGAGCGTCTCTACAGCTACTCCCTTGATTATCCCAGCCAGATGGCGAGACTTAGTAATCTTCCCAATCCGAAGGAAACTTCAGTGTAGTCACTGGAGCCTTCTCTGACGGTGCTGGGGCTTGGGCTTCTAAGAAGCGAGCGAAGAAAGGAACGACTTGCAGTTCTTTGTTTTTCGACATACTGTTTTCCTGGGGTAAATTTATGTCAACAATTTCATAGTAAATCATTAATTGAATTAAGGGTCAAGGACAGTTAGGACAGTTAACCAGAATTTTCAACTCGGCTGTTTTTTGCGGAAATCCTTTTTAATTCGTACCCTGCTTAATGAAATTTTCATCTATTGACCCCAGACTGTTAAAAAATATTTAATTCTATTGACATAGATGGAAACTAATGCTGATATAAGTGTCTATTTGATTCGTACAACTCAAGTGAAGAAAAAGTGAAGAAAAAAAATCAAGAGCATCGCTTGAGAGTTAGACAAGACAAAGGTTTCACAACCACCAAGGGATTCGTAAATAATCTTCCTTCGTTGTACAAATGCTCTAAACGTGCTATATATAATAGGCGAGACAACAAGGACAGTTAAGACAGTTTATTCTGCCTAGGATTTATGAACAATAGGTTATAAAAATGAACATTTCACTCAGGTGTGACAGCTCGAAACTGATAATCATATAGAATGATTCAACATGAAACGACGACGGGGAGTGATTTTGACGCCTGTCGGACTCAAGCGGTTACAGGCAGGGATACAGGCGGTAGAAATCGCCGAAAATAACGGCAATCGCTTGACTCTAGAGGAACTCGGCGATCGTATCAACCTATCCACAAAAACCTTGAGTCGCTTGTGGTCTCTCAATACCGCTGTTGATCAAAGAACGCTCAAGCTTTGTTTTGCCGCCTTTGACCTGCAATTACACCCAGAGGATTACACAACTTGCAGTGAACCAGACGCCAAACATCGAGGAGAGGGGTGGGAGGAGGCGTTCACTCAAAACCCTGAACTAAAGAACCCACTCACACCCCAATTGCCCTACCCTGATGGTCCGGTTTCCTTGAACTCTCCATTGTATATCGAACGCCCTCCCCTGGAAACACTGGCGTATCAAACCCTCGTGCAACCCGGTTGTGCGATTCGGATTTGCGCCCCAAAACAGATGGGGAAAAGTTCCCTAATGCTGCGATTATTAGATTTCGCCCAAACACAGCACTACTCCATCGTTTATTTAGACTGCAAGCAGATTTGTCCAAGCTGGTTGAGTGACATCAATCGCTTTTTGTGGGGATTTTGCTCACACGTTGCCAAACAACTGGGAGTTAATCCAGACTTAGAGAGTTACTGGCATGAATGCCTTGGCTGTAAATTAAGTTGCAGCTTCTACTTCAAGGATTACCTGCTCCAGGTGATCGACAGTCCAGTCGTGCTGGTACTCAATGAACTCGATCGCCTATTCAACTATCCTACATTGTCTCAGGAATTTTTTTCACTGTTGCGATCGTGGTATGAAGAAGCACGAGGAGATGAAATTTGGCAAAAGCTACGGCTGGTGCTGGTTTATTCGACTCAAAAAGATGTTCCTGGGGATAGTAAGCACGCTTCATTCAATTTCGGTTTGCCAATTTACCTGCCAGAGTTTACCCCACTCCAGGTGCAAGATTTAGCCAAACGACACGGTTTGAACTGGAGTTCTGGCAAAGAAGTGACTGCACTAATGAAATTTTTTGGCGGACATCCTTATTTAATTCGCATGGCTCTTTATCATATTTCCACTCGAAGACTTTCTGTGGATCAACTCCATTCCCTACATTGGGATGAACAACTGCATCAATATGCATAAGTTTTTAGTGTCGGGACAATTCCTGTCACCTCACCTATCCCCTGCGATCGCGTGTTGGGGTTACTGCGAAACCACGTCCGGGTATTGGCAGAATTTGGCGCGATCGTCAAGTAGAGATGTAGCATGCTACGTCTCTACAACCCAATCGGGTTAAAACATTCAGGAAACGGTTAAATCAACTTCAAAGGAGATATCATCATGATCCATATCACCGCCACCATACCAATCTTCAAAACCAAACTTGTTCTCACCCAGTAGACTGACATGATCTTTGCCATTAGGATTAGCACCTAAATAGGAAAAATAGGCAATGGGATCATTCCAGCCAAGGTCCGCCTCCTTGTCCTGCTCCTGTATTTCCTTCAAACCGACTATTGCGAATCTCAATTTTGCCCTGGGTATTGCTATTAGTTGTAGCTGAAGCACCATCGGTGAAAATTGCTCCCCCATAGCCTTTTGTATGGGGACTAAATGAACCGCCGGGAGTGGAGTCATTCTCGGTAAACGTCGAATTTTCGACAGTCAATCCCCCTAATACGGTGTTAATTGCCCCACCATTGATTCCAGTATTTTCCGTAAACTCACTATCTTTGACGGTGAGAGAACTTAACCAATCCTTTATTTTGTTGAGATTTTACAACAACGGTAGACTTGACTGCTAACATTATAATTATCTCTTCAAATAGACAATATAATTGCAGTCCAACTTAATTTATATAACAAAAAAGCATGATTAGTCAATTTTATCGGGGACAAATGAATATTTATAACAGTAGACACATCGATTAGGACTTTCGGCACCATAGAGACGTTCCATTCAAGGTCTCTAGATAAATAATGTGTCCTAACCGCTGTGGTTGAATTGGTTTAAACTAATTACACAAATTAATAATCAATTGAGTGTTTCATGTAACACTCAATTGCTCCCATGAATAAATTTGAATGGCTGCAAAAAAACTTACAAGTCATCCAGTTGCAAAGGTTCTCGTATTTGTTGTTGGAATAACTGCTGTTGTAGCGATGGCGGCTGTTGCAACATTCGTCGGATTTCTTGTTCGGCTTTCTGTTGCAAGTTTTCAGTTTGAGCCGATTCTAATTGTAAAAATAAATACAAAAGGGGCTGTTCTCGCTGAAGGCGTTGTTGAAATTGTCCCAGTTGTGACGGGTTGGTGAGTTGATCAATACTGGAGGGAAGTTGTTGCTCCGATAAGGGTTGCGCTTTCGCGGGTAGCGTCCAACTCAGTAGGGTTAAACTAATTGTTGCTGCCAGAAGTTTAAAGGAAATGTTTGTAGTCAGCGCTTTAGCGATTCTGGCACTAAAGTGTCTACTACGAACCCAGCTTAAGTCAGCGACATTCATTTTAAGAGTCATGATGCTCCCACCTTGTTTGATGTCAACGAAAATTATTCGATGACCTTCGTCATTATACATGATGACCTTCGACATTATACATGTAGAGAGGTTCCCAGGGAACGTCCCTACAAAATTGGTAGAGACGTAGCTGATTACCTAATTCATCGTCGGTAATAATTCCTGATGTTCCGGCAGTTTTCCGGTTCTTAACCATTCATCGAGTCCCTTGGG
>NZ_JAVJQN010000086.1:0-27876 GCF_040218245.1 Coleofasciculus sp. E1-EBD-02
AAACTAGCGACGCATTTGTAGGTATCGTGACCTTGAAAACGTAGACCTCGAAAGTCTGAGGCTGGTCATGTTGTGGCTTGTATCCCGCTCGAAGAGTCGGGCAGTCTACAAGCCCCTGCCTTTAGGCATGGGGTTCATGACAATCTTTATAATCAGACGTAGCTTGCTTTTTTTGGGGAGCGAATATGACGAATGACAAATGACAAATGACGAATGACAAATGACGAATGACAAATGACAAATGACAATCCCCACCGTTAACTTGAAACGTCCTCACCTCTTTAAAGGTTGGTTGGTGTTTCCGGAGCAATAACTTCAGTGTCACCTTTAATTCGAGCCTGCTGCTCAGTCATTAAATCGCTGACTTGATCAATTTCGATACCCATACCCTCACAGGCTTTCTTGAGTTCCGTTGTAAAGGTTGAGATATCGTCTCCGTAGCCACAGAGTTTCGCGGCTGTTTCGGGTCCCTGCTTGGCGTTCGCTTTAGCACAATCAACTAAATCAGTGCCTTTGAGCGGATTTGAAGCTGCCATACTTTAACTTGTCCTTCTTTTCTTTAATTCTCACTCTCAAGCTAGTTGAAACGCTGCGAAGACGCATCTATCAATAGATGGAAATCTTTTCTGATAGAGCCTAAAAAATCAATTCCTACTCTTGCACATATCCCCAACTTCTTCAGATCCCCGACTTCTTCAAGAAGTCGGGGATCTAACTATTAAATTAATCGACTTACACGCTGGCTAACGATGGTTTGAGGGCTTCTTTAAGGAGTTCCGCTTTATCGGTATGTTCCCAAGGCAAATCCAAATTAGGACGTCCAAAATGACCATAAGCCGCGACATCTTGATAGAAGCGACCGCCTCGTAATTGAGGGAGTTCCAGCAGATTAAAGGCTTGAATAATCCCGGCTGGACGCAGTTCAAAATGCTGTTGTACCAGTTCTAGCAATTTTTCTTCTTCTACTTTACCCGTACCAAAGGTTTCCACCATAATACTGACAGGGTGGGCAACACCAATGGCATAACTAAGCTGAACTTCGCACTTTTCGGCTAAACCTGCTGCCACAATATTTTTGGCAACATAACGACAAGCATAGGCTGCCGAACGGTCTACCTTGGTGGGGTCTTTACCCGAAAATGCCCCGCCGCCGTGACGGGAATAGCCACCGTAGGTATCAATAATGATTTTACGTCCGGTGAGACCTGAATCCCCTTGGGGTCCACCAATCACAAATTTCCCGGTGGGGTTGACTAAGAACCGGGTATTATTATCGGGCTTAATCTCAATATCTCCAAACGCGGGTTCTACTACCGCTGACCAAAGGTCGTCTTTAATTTTGTCTCGCACAGCCGCTTCCTCGGTAATCTCACCAATGGTGGCGGTGTGTTGGGTCGAGATTAAGATGGTATCAATGCCGATGGGTTTGCCATCTTCGTAGATTACCGTAACTTGGGTTTTGCCATCGGGACGCAGGTAAGGCAACTGTCCTGACTTACGGACGGCGGTTAACTGCCGAGACAAGCGATGTGCCAGACTCAGGGGCATAGGCATGAGTTCTGGGGTTTCGTTGCAGGCAAAACCAAACATCAACCCTTGATCCCCGGCACCAATCGCATCGAGTTCATCGTCACTCAACTTTTCTCGCGTTTCCTGGGCGGTGGTGACGCCTTGAGAAATATCTGGAGATTGTTCATCCAGGGCGACTAAGACGGAACAGCTATTGGCGGAGAAGCCGTTATCGGCGTCGGTATAGCCAATCTCAGCAATTTTTTTGCGGGCTATATCAACGTAGTTTACATTGGCTTTGGAGGTAATTTCACCCGTAATCAAGACCAATCCGGTATTAACTACCACTTCTGCTGCAACACGACTGCGGTTGTCTTGGGTGAGTAGAGCATCTAAGATCGTATCGGAAATCTGATCACAGATTTTATCGGGATGACCTTCTGTAACCGATTCGGACGTAAATAGGTAGCGACGAGGCAATGGACTAATCTCCTTAAGAAACGGCAGCTACACTGATTAAGAGTTTAGTACACGACTGCGATGTAAAGTTGAAACCCCTACCGCCTTGGATGTACTTACCGCGTTCGATGTATTGCATTCACCTTTCGCTTGGGCAGTTGCAAGCTCGTGTTTTCAACCTGTACGCATAGGGGTGGGGTATGGTTGCCCCTAACTCCCATTTCTGGGGTGACGTTAGCCTCGCCAATGTTAACGGTCGGTACTTTCCAAGCAGCACTGGCTTAACCCTTGTAAACCTGTTTAACCACTTGGTTCTAGAGCATGGGACTGGCTTACGCGCTACGCGAACGCTACGCGAACGCATCCCAAGGTAGGAACTTTAACTCTTGCCGTTAACGTAGTGCGCTAGGCACTTAGGCTGGTCAGGTACGGGCTTTATTCAAGCCCCCGGCTTATAGCGGTGGGGTTCCTGACACACGATACGTAGAGGGGATTACCCACTGATCACAGAACTTTAACAGAATTTGCTCTATTCTCCATCCAGAACTGTTGAATGTTAAAAAAACTTTACCGCCTCTCTCACCTAAAACTGATCATTCTTTTACTGAAAATTCGCTTATTTGTCAAGTGTTAGTTAAGCTTTTCCTTAGGCAAACGCTTTATTTTTCTTTGTTTCCGGTTTTGGCAACACGCCCTAATTTGTAATTAAGTCAGGGACAGTTGTTTAAGGCGGCTGGACTTGAGACAAGATAACAGCGATCGCGCTATGCATAGCTTGCCCGGTTAAAGACAGACGAGCCGCTTGATCCGCCGTTTTTTCCCATGCCAATAACTGGGCTTGAAATAAAGGATCACGTTTCGCCCGCCTGAGCATGGCTTGACGAATGATTTTTTGCACAATATCTTGGGTGGGAATATTCTGTTGACGTAAAAAATCCAACAGTCGCTGTATACCTTCGGCGCATTTATCAGGCGGCTGGAATAGAATAATTTGTTGGATTTGATGAATAACTTCCTTATAGATACGGCGGCGATTATTGGCTAAAACTTGAGTTGGATTGGGTGAGGTAGCCGAATTTAACGACGAGTTGACTGGGGAGTCTCCAGATTTGTCTATCTCTAGCAATTGCCAAATTGTTCGACGGTGATGGGCAAAACGCTGGTACATTTGGGGATAAAGTTGCAGGATGCGTTGATTCACCGCTTGGGAATTGACTCCTGGTTTTGTCGATAGGTAAAGAATATAGTGATCGAATTGTTTACTCAAGGCTTTCAGCGACAGTTTTAGATCAGGATATTCCTGTTCCACTTGGGCAAGGGTAAATAACAATACCTCTCTATTTGGCATCTCCGAGAAAGGAACCTCGATCAAGAGCAAATCAGTTGTTTTCTCTTGACTCAGTTGTCCCGGCATCAAATCACCTGTAGGCGGATAGCGTTTATTCGGCGTTTTCGTTTCCCAATTAAACTGGGTAAATAGGTAACGACAATTCACGTTTGTCAAATCTACCTCTTCTAAATGCCAGTTGTGGATACAGCATCCAGTGAGTTGGGCTTGCTCAAGTTTGGGGCGAATTAAATAACTGCCAATCAAATAGGCATCGGTTAAATTTGCCTCGGTTAAAATCGTTTCATTTAAATAAGCCCCACTTAAATCAGCCTGTCGTAAATCTGCCCCTTGCAGATTAGCCGCTGTCAAATTTGTCTGTAAACAATAGACATTTTGGAGAACCGTGCGTCGCAAATTAGCGTTTACTAAGCTGGCTCTGAGTAAATACGCCCCCATCAGATTTGCCCGACTCAAATTTACGCGATCGCCTGTGACTTCACTGAGATCTGCATCGGTTAAAATAGCTCGATAGAGTTCTGCCTGAGTCAGGTTGGCACGGCGCAAACAAGCCTGACGCAGGTTCGCTTCGGTTAATGTCGCACCGACTAATATCGCGTCTCGTAAATTGGCTTTCTCTAATAGAATTTCCCGCAGGTTGGCTGTGGTAAGATTGGCAGCAATGAGACTGGCGTGGCAGAGATTAGCCGCCATTAACTGTGTGCTAATAAGCTGAGTTTTATCCAGGGTAGCCCCTGTAAGATTACTATGATTCAACTGGGCTGCCTGGAGATTTGCACCACTCAAGTTACAGTAGGGGGCTTCTACCCAACTTAAATTGGCTTGGCAAAGACTAGCGGATTGCCCATCCACCTTGCTGAGATTTACACGGGTCAAGATGGCTTGGTTAAGATTACTATGTTTTAGGATCGCGTTGTGTAAATCTGCCTGATGCAGACAAGCACCACTGAGATTAGCGTAGTCAAGGGACGCCCAACTGAGATTGGTATTCGTCAGGTTAGCCCCACTTAAGTTAATCGTCCGCAAATCTGCCCCCTTCAGGTTAACACCACTCAGGTCAACCTGGGCAAAATCACGGTCTCCTTGGCGGTAACGAGTGAGAAAGTTCTGGACTTGCATTATTTCCAGTTTGCCATTTAAGGGGATTGGGGGAGCTGAGGGGGTGACAAGGGACTTGAGGGTACTACTGGGTGTAGGGTGTAGGGTGTAGGGTGTAGGGTGTAGGGTGTAGGGTGTAGGGTGTAGGGTGTAGGGAAAAATTGAACTTTACTCAGGGAGTAACAAAAAACTCTATTGTTTATTCGTTGGCTCGCCTGGAGAGCGCTCACTCCTTACCCTAATAGCAGTCCGACAGGACTTCCTCTTACTGAAAGTGCATCGGCTCCATTTCTCGTGTACATGACTGCGATTTAAAGTTGAAACCCCTACCGCCTTGGATGTACTTACCGCGTTCGATGTATTGCATTCACCTTTAGCTTGGGCAGTGTAGAGACGTAGCATGCTACGTCTCTACGGGCTGGCACGCACCCCAAGGTAGGAACTTGAACTTTTAGACATAACGTAGACCTCGTAGGTCTTAGGCTGGTCAGGTGTGGGCAATTTCGGTACCCCCGGAACTTATAGCCGTGGGGTTCCTGACATTACCTATCTCCCTTTCCCTTATCTTCCCCCGCTCCCCCAGCTCCCCCCGCTTCCCCTGCCCCCAGACGTGCCATGGCACGTCTCTACATGCTTTTACAAATTATGTTGGTTTTTCTACCTCACAGGGGAACCTTATGTATGAAGCGTAACATTATGGGTTGGCTTAGATACGTTGAATTTGTCTATTTCTAGAGTCTATAGGGAAAGGGGAGTTATGGCAGAGCTGGAAACGAGAATTTGTTGTCCTCTGAATGGTTTAAACTCAACCGCACAAGACCAAAAACGGCTTGCTACTCTCCAAGAACTCGGTTTACTCGAAGCCGAAGGGATCGCCGTTTTCCAGGAAGCGACTCAGACGGCGGTGCGATTTTTAGAGGTTCCTATAGGTTGGTTGGGTTTCCTGACAACTGATCAACTCTTGATTCAATCAGCCGTTGGTTTATCGAGAGTGGGTTTGATGAATCCCCTTGCCCAATCTCGTCAATTACACCGTCAGGAAAGTTTCTGTACTTATGTGGTCGAGAGTCAGCAGGTTTTAGCGATTCAGGATACGGCAAGTAATCCAGTTTTTGCCCAAAGTTTGCTCGTGGGTTACTACGGTATCCGCGCTTACTTAGGAGCGCCTTTATTCACCGCCGATGGATTGTGCTTGGGGACTTTGGCGGTTATGGATTTAGTTCCGCGTTCTTTTACCCCTAGAGATATTGAGTTTTTGGCAATGACCGCCCGATGGTGTCTGAGTGAATTTGAGCGAAATAAGATGTTGCGATCGCACGCCTCAATTCTACCTGATTTTCCTCAGGCGAGTGAATCCCTAACCCCCAATGAGTCCAAATTTGCTCAGGGCTTGGTTAGCGAATCCTCTGTTCCTTTCTGCTTAACTCACTCAATTAAGCTGCAACTGCTCACACATCTAACCCAAGAACTGCGAACTCCATTAACCTCAATTATGGGCATGGCAAGTGTTCTCAATCGCCAAATTTATGGTGAACTCACTGACAAACAGAAAGAATATTTAGAAATTATCCATCAAAGTGGTCAGCATCTCGTCTCCCTGGTTGAGGAAATTATGGCTCTGGATGTGTTTGATGAAATCAATAACCCACCGTATCTGAATTTGAGTCCGGTCGATATTGAAATGCTTTGCCAAAAGGCAATTCATTCTCTGGTTGAAACCGCAGAGCAAAATCAGCAACACATTCGTTTGACGATAGAACCGGGAACTCGGTTGTGGTTACTCGATAAGGACAAAGTGCAGCAAATGCTGTATTACGTTATCCTTAGCGTGATTTATTCGGCGGAAGCGGGGGGAGAAATTCGCCTTCATGTTTCTCGCAAAATCGATATGCTGAATATGGCGGTTTGGGTGTCTCATCCGTGGCTAGGAGAGGGTGTCCCCACCGTCTATGAGGAATTGACTGACGTATGCTTAACGGGGCGAGACAGCGAGAAGCCCAAGCAAAACGGTGAGGCGGCTTCCCCTGTGTCTTCAACATTGAAAAAGCCCGTGATTTCCGGTGTCTCCATGTGCAAAACCTTGATGGTGAATGGGAAGGAAATGCTGCTGAAAACCGATTCGCGTGAAAGTTTGGGCTTATTCCTCAGTTGTCATTTAGCCGAACTCCACCACGGAAAACTGGCGGTACAGGGTTTGTCGGAATCAGGCGATCGCTATATCATCAGTTTGCCTAAGTTAGATCCGTAGCCCGGTGGTGACGAGACTTCTGTAGGGGCGACATTGGGTCAACTTAAGGTGAAACCAATGCTGGCAAGGTTTTTATTGGCTTTGAGCCAGTGGAGGGCGACCCGAGTTGAGTACATTGGTGTTGTTCATTAGTGCAAGTGGGTCGCCCCTACAACGACCAATGACCAATCACCAATCATCAATGACCAATCACTAACGATCAATGACCAATCACCAATAACAATCAACCCGTATTCCGCATACCCGCAGCAATCCCGTTAATTGTCAACAACGCACCCCGCAGTAACTCACCTTTACTATACCGAGATTGGACAAACCCCGATGCCATCTGACTGCTATGCTGGCGCAACCGTTTCAGCAAAGAGACTTGCAAGAAACCCAGGGGAACAATCGTACCATTCCGCAAGTGTACCGATCGCTGTAACTCTGGATCACCATCCAGTAACTGCTTATGTCCGGTAATTAACGAGATTAACTCACGAGTCAAGTTAAATTCCTCGCTAATTTGCTGGAATAACCGATCAAACCGTTCTCGATCATCGGGATGGGACAATTTCTCCACATAATGACCCGCAATTTGCAAATCCACTTTTGCTAACGTCATCTCTACCTTGGAAATGACCATCTTAAAGAAGGGCCACTTGAAGTAAAAATAACGCAACAGCTTCAAATTTTCTTCGGGTTCCTCATCCAAAAACCCTTTCAACGCCGCACCCACACCATACCAACTGGGTAATAAGAAACGACTTTGTGTCCAACTAAACACCCAAGGAATTGCCCGCAGACTGCTAAAATCTTTCTTACCACCGCGACGAGTGGGGCGGGAACTGATTTGCAACTGACTAATTTCCTGAATGGGCGTCACTTCATTAAAGAAATCCAAGAAATCCGGCTGCTCATACACAAACCCCCGATAATGTTGGCGCGATCGCACCGCCAATTCTTCCATGATTTCGTTCCACGGTTCCAGGTTGTCAAAACCGCTTCCCAGCAAACTCGCTTGAATCACCGCCGTGGTTACGGTTTCCAGGTGATACAGCGCCAACTCCGGCAAAGAATACTTCGACGCCAGCACTTCGCCCTGTTCCGTAATCTTAATCCGTCCCTGGATACTCCGCCCCGGTTGCGCCAGAATCGCCTCATACGTCGGTCCACCGCCACGCCCCACGGAACCGCCGCGTCCGTGGAAAATACGTACAGCAATCCCATAGTCTTCAGCCATTTGCTGTAGGGCTTTTTGGGCTTTGTGAATTTCCCAATTACTGCTTAAGAACCCAGAATCCTTATTACTGTCTGAGTAGCCCAGCATTATCTCCTGCAACGGTTGAGGATAAGAGGGGAAAGCCGGGGAATTCTCGTCACCCATCGCTCTTTCGCAATCCTCTAGCGCCTGATAACCGCCAGCTAAACATGCCCGATACAGGGGTAACTCAAACAGGGATTTCATCACCTTTGGCGCTCGTTTCAAGTCGTCTACCGTTTCAAATAAGGGGACAACCTGAATACTACTCCTCCCAGTTGCAGGATCATAGAGTCCGGCTTCCTGAGCCAAGAGCAACACTTCCAACAAATCACTAGCTTCGTGGCTCATGCTAATAATATAGGTTTGGCAAATTTGTTCACCAAACTCTTGGTGCAGCCGCCGCAACATGCGGAAGGTTTCTATGGTTTCACAGGCTTCGGGAGAAAAGGGAAGTTCAGCCGGAATTAAAGGACGGCGCGTGGGTAACTCGTTGGTTAACCATTCGGTGCGTTCGGCTTCGGATAATTCGTTATAGGGCTTGGGTAGAATTTGTAAATAGTCGGTAATCTCGTGCATCGTATCACTATGACGAGAACTTTCCTGACGAATATCTAGGTGTGCCAGATTAAACCCATAAATTTCCACCTGACAGATCAGCGTCTCAAGTTCCTGACAACTTAACCCTGTCTCGGCTAGGTTACGTTGAATCAGTTGTAACTCTGCCAAAAACTCTTGGTCAGAGTTGTAAATGCAGGGGTTCGTTGTTTCCAGACGAACTGGCTGTAGGGGTTGGCTCTGAGAAAGGTGGAGATTACGATCCAGTGTATTTTCCAGTCGTTGCTGAATGTAGGAAAGTTTGAGGCGATAGGGTTCTTGACGGTAACGAATCGCCAGTTGTTCATAAACCTCTGGTATTTGGGAGCGATCTTGTTCTAGAGAGTCTAATAGTTCCGGTAGGACATCACTCCAGTGCAATGACAAGCTCAACAAATTGTTCAGATGTTTAACCGAGTGGATATATTTTTCCAGAACCAGATTTCTCTGATAGCAAGCCGTTTGCCAGGTCACTTCCGGTTTAACTGAGGGGTTTCCATCCCGATCCGATCCCACCCAAGAGCCAAACTTACAGAAGTTTTTCCGGGGTGGCTTCAGCCAGGGAAAGGACGATTGTATACCCTGTTTTAAGCGGTGATAGAGTTGGGGAATGGCATCAAATAAGACTTCTTGAAAATAGTGGAGGGTGTAATCCACCTCATCCAGAACCGTGGGCTTAAATTGATGCAGTTCATCGGTACGCCACCACAACCGAATCTCTTCTCTGAGTTGTTCGGTGTAGTCTTCTACTTCCCAGGATGAGTTCAACCCTAAAGCCCGTGATGCTTCCTCGGCTTGGTCAAGCTGTTGCAGGATTGTAGAAATACGACGTTGTTTTTGTCGAATCGTATGTCGGACAATTTCTGTCGGGTGTGCGGTAAAGACTAGGCGAATATCCAGATTATCAATTAGCCGCTGAATATGCTGGGGGGGTACGTTGAGGTTGCGTAGATAAGGAAATAGCCAATGGAAGGTACTGTTGGTATTTGCAGCTTTTCTATCGTCCTGCCAACGTTTTTCTAATAAATCCGCCATCGGTTCACTCCCGGATGGTTTAGCATCGTCACCGTTGTTGGATGTGGGGAGTGAACTGCCATTAGCTTTCATCGAGGTGCGATCGCTCCCCGCTAATGTATTGTAGGTAGCCCGTCGTAAAAGTTGTTGATCTCGCTGTTCGTAATGTTGTTCGACACCATTAATCAGTTGGAAATAAAGCGCAAAAGCACGAGATGCCCGAATCGCGGCATTAAGGTCAAGCCCTTCGATCACTTCCGGAATCGATGAAAGCGAAAACCCTGTGGCTTGTCCTTCTGGTGAACTTAATTGGCGCAAAGACGCCAGCAAATCGACCAGTTCTTGACCACATTCAGAAAGGAGAACCGACTCCCACAACTGTTCCACAACTTTGATGCGGTGACGCAACAGGAGTTTGGATTGGGATGTAGATGGGATGGTCAATTCCTGATTGGATGAGTGGAGGAGAGAACTCATAGGGTCTGTTGGCAGTAAGACAAGGATGATCCATTGTACGGGGTTAATGCTACCCTGTATAGTTTTATTCTTGACAAATTTCTTCCAGGGAACAGAGGGAACTGGGGGAACCGGGGGAGACGTTAGCTATTGGCGTTATTTCTGCCTTCTTGCACTAGAAAGAGCCAAGATTATCGGGATCAATGCCTAATTCTCGCAAACGTTGTGCCAATTGCTGGGCGCGTTCTTCGGCAGCGATCGCCTGCTCTTGGGCTAGTCGAGCGAGTTGGGCTTCCTGTTGGGCACGTTCTTCAGCTAATCGAGCGAGTTGGGCTTCCTGTTGGGCACGTTCTTCAGCAGCAATTGCCCGTTGTTCAGCTAATAGCGCTTGTTCTTGGGCAGCGATCGCCCGTTGTTCAGTTAATATCGCTTGTTCATTATCTGTGGGAATCAACTCTCCTGAAGGTGTCATCCATCGCAACCAGCGTCCGTTAATCTCACGAAATCGTCCTGACCATAATCCCAAGCTTAGTCCTAACTCGGGTATCACCAACCTATTATCGGTTAAATTTACCCGTTGATAATTCCCCTCCACTAAATGGAAAATTTGCAGTTCATGAGTATAGCGGCTAAAAATAACGTAGTAGGGGACTCGTAAAATCTTTTCGTAAACCTGCCATTTTGAGGGTGGACTTCCCGCTTGGGGTACTGTGCGTCCCAAATCCTCACCCTCCGTACCCGGAGATAATAACTCCACCACGACAAAAGGACTAATTTGCTCTTGCCAAATCACATAACTTAAGCGCAACTCTCGCTGTTCATACAAGCGCGGAATCCCCACAACGCCAAACCAATCGGGACGCTTGTACCAGTGAGTATGATTAACATCATAATAAAGATTCAAATCGCAGGCAGAAAACACCTGCTCCCAATTCCAATGAGTTGGTTGAAAGGTTAAAAGGAGTAAAAGCGGTTGAAAAAAGTGAAACTCATCGGGCAATCCAGGGTCCTCCGGATTATCACTGGGTAAATCGTACATTGTCGGCAAGGTTTGCCGGGGAGAATCTGGGGGATTAGATTGGGTGGGCAGACGAATCATAATGATGTGAGGGATTAATTGGAGTAAAATCTACTTCACAAGTTTAGCTGTGTTACGCCACTACTGGCTCTGCACGCAGTCGTTAGAGGAGGGCGGGGGATCTGGGAAGGGTAAAATCGGTAAGCGATCGCCCCGAAAGACTTCCTCGCTGGCTTCCCCTACCTGTTGCAGCCATGAGCCAATCGTGTTTAGGGAAATCACCCCGACAATCATTGGACCTGTCGCTAAACTTAATAAGAGGTCTGCTGAATGTTTAGCGGACTCCGGTAAGGGGTTGACTGCTACCTGTGGATCTGGGTTCACTGATGCCATAACTAAAATTCAACCTCGCACGAACAACAGTTAATTGTTGACAAAGACCAAGACCGATCCCAATTTGATACTAGACTATAGTTGCTCCCAATTTCCCAGCTCCCAGACGCGCCATGGCACGTCTCTACCCCCTCTGCCCCTAACTCCCCCGTTTTTTGCGCTCATGTGCAATCATGAGAGAAAAAATCAGCCGCCGTCATCAGTTCAGGTAACAAATTTGTAATGTTGGATGTCGAAGAGCGCAACTACAACAATCATCCGTCCTCTTTGGCTCAATGGGTATACGATGCCATCGGTCAACCGGGGGTGTGCCTGAGAGTCCGGTTACGAGGGAATAATTTACATATTCTTTGTGAAAGCCGTGAACGTATTCCCGCTCAAACAGTCGTCAATCGCTTACTCCAAGCTCTTAAAGCTCAGCCAGAAACGACGAGCTTTCCGCTCGATCTGGAAACCCCGATCTACCAAATTATTATCTACGGGCGTCAAGTTTCCCAATCACGTCCGGAATGGGTCAAGGAAATTCGCCTCAACACCGATACCCATGACACTGAATCTCGTCCTGAGTCCTCGTGGGAAACAACACCCGCTCAGTCAGCGTTTGTCATCTCCCATGAAAGTCTCGCCCGTTCGGGTTCCCCAGACGCGATCGCTCGGTATCTCAGTGCTAATCTGAGTCATTTGGGTGTGAGTGTCAATGTCCAGATTCAGGACTTGCCAACGAAGGACAATCGAGAACAGTCCCTCGTCAAGCAAAAACCCAAAATTCCGTCCCAATCTTCACAACCTTATCATCGGCGGCTGTGGGTGATCTGTACGTCGAACTATAGCCCAGATGTAGCATTACTGTCTGAACCTATTGTGCAGCAGTTACGCTCGCTGGAACTAACTGAGTTTAAAGACGCCGCCATCTGCGCTCAAGTGCGCGGAGAAGCCAAACCAGAATGGATGGTGCGGGTGGATTTGACGCCCTCTGACGTGATGCTTAAGGATTGGGCGCGTTGGGGAGATGTGCAAGCGATCGCCACACTATCGAATCAAATGCTAGCGCGAGTGGGGATGACGGTGCGGGCTGTCTTGAAAGAAACCACCCTGCATCTGTTTTGCAGTGCCTTGGATCTGGGCAAAACCCCAGTTCCTGACCAAACCACTGCCATGAATGCGATCGCGCCTCTCATCAAATCATTAAAGCCCCAAGGGATTAAAGCGGCAACCATTTATGGCGTTGAATCGGATTACTTTTCCCTCGAACCTGAACCGGAAAAACCTGTCTGGGTGGATTGGGTAACCTTACCGGCGAGTGAAAAACCCCAACTCGCCCCTTCTAGCTATACATTGGGGCAACAGGGCAATCTAAATGCCCTCACCTTTTTACTACAACGGTTGCTCAATCCAGATTTGGATCAGCGACTAGCCACGGGTGGGATTCAGCTCAAAGTGCGTCGTCAACACGACTTGCTGCACATTATGAGCGAAGCACCGCTATGTCCCTCTAAAGCGCAAGTGAGCCTACCCATTGTACGGCTGCTGCGTCAGCTTGCCATCCCCAATATCGCTGGAGCCCGGATTTACGGACGTTCTGCTGGCTCAACCTCTCCCGCCTGGAATTATGGGGTAGATTTTAGCGAACGCCGACGGTTGACCTCAGAATCTACTCCCGAATTTGTTACCTCTAATACAGACATTAGCGAGTTAGTTGTTCCCACTGAGGAATCAGTATCACGTCAGCATAAACCAGACACAACGCTTAAAGATGATTTACAGCGTAGGTCAAAAACCGCCGTTGGCACAATTGGACGCTGGTTGTGTTCGACCCAGCTTTTTGTCCCCACCCCAGACAATCAACGTGTCACCGTCGATACCCAACGCACCAGTTCTGAATCGTCACAAGCGGTTAAAGTGTCATTGGTGTGGGGGATTATGGGCTTATTGTTGATGTTTCTGATTGATCGACCCGTTGGTCGCATCCTGCAACCCCAAGGCAGTTTACCCAGGCGAGATGCGGTATCAGCAGCAGAGGAGTCACCGATTCCGGTAGATTTGGCTGAACTCTCGTTACAACAGGACAACAATCAGGATGCCGAAGACTTCAACGCCTCTGGGTTTACCCGCGAAGGAGACAAAAGCATTATCATTGATGATTCCTTACCCTCGGAGCGAGGAGATGCCACTCAAGCGGCGATGTTAGCCCTCGCCCGTTCCTCGAATCCCCCGTTTAATAACCAACTGCTCGATCAAAAGTTAGCCCTTTACCAAGAGCGCCTGCAACAAGGAAATCGCCCTGATGTGTTAATCATGGGCAGTTCCCGAGCCATGCGCGGCATTGATCCGGTGGCATTAGAAGAGGCATTAGCAGTTGAGGGGTATTCAGGCATTGATGTGTTTAATTTCGGCATTAATGGTGCCACGGCTCAGATTGTAGACTTAATGACGCGCCGGATTCTCACCCCGGATCAATTGCCGAAATTAATTATCGTGGCAGATGGCGCTCGCGCCTTTAATAGTGGTCGAGTGGATGCTACCTTTGAGGCGATCGCAGATTCAGAAGGCTACCGTGAGCTTAATGCTGGCACATTTCCCAATACCCCCGGTCAGCAATCCGCCCAAGCCAACCAAACCTCCCAGCCGTTGGCAGCATTAAGGAGAAGTTATCAATCCATTGACGAGGGAACGAATCAACTTTTGGCAGGACTATCCTCAACCTATCCCCAACGGGATCAACTCAAATCCCTATTGAGAGATCAGTTTGTCTCCTTGGTGAAAACCTTGCCCAATGTCTCCAGTTCGGCTGAACCCGAGCAAGGCTTAGACCAGGATATGTCCATTGATATGGATGGTTTCCTGCCCTTATCCATTCGCTTTGACCCAGAAACGTACTATCAGAACCATCCCAGAGTGGCGGGGGCGTATGATGGCGATTATCAATCCTTCCAGCTTCGGGGTAAGCAAGATCAGGCATTTGATGCCCTGTTAACATTTGCTCAGGAACACGACATTACTGTGGTTTTTGTGAATCTACCCTTGACCAACGATTACTTAGATCCTGTTCGTCTTAAGTACGAACAGCAATTTAAGCAATACATGCACGCGAATGCTGTCGAACGGGAACTCATTTTTCGGGATTTAAGTGGATTATTACTCGGCAAACCCGATCATTTTTCTGACCCCAGTCATCTGAATCGCTTTGGAGCTTATGAAGTTTCTAATCAGTTGGCGAAAGACCCGATGATTCCCTGGGCGTTATTAGTTGGGGATTAGTTATTGGTCATTGGTCATTGGTCATTGGTCATTGGTCATTGGTCATTGGTCAGGGAACAGGGAACAGGGAACAGGGAACAGGGAACAGGTAACAGGTAAGGTAGAGTTTTGAGTTAACTTCCTCATCTCCCCCAGCTCACCCAGCTTCCTCAGCTTCCCCAGCTCCCCCAGCTCCCTCAGCTCCCCCAGCTTCCCCAACTCCCCCATCTCCCCCAGCTCCCTCAGCTCCCCCAGCTCCCCCAGCTCCCCCATCTCCCTCATCTCCCCCAGCTTCCTACCCTGGAAGGATGAATCATTCGCCTACCCCCTGTCAGGATAGTCCTGTAGATTGATAGCTGTCAGCGAACCCGAAAATTCTAAACTATCGCCGCCGGACATCAAGCTACTGCTAAACCGTTAATCGGTGTAGATGCAAGGGGCAATTGTCTCCTTTGTATCGCCTAGAGATGTATCGCCTAGAGAGGCTAAACCAGACCAATGCCATAGAGTATGGCATTCCACCTGACATCGGGTTAATTAGACCTTAGATGCCTAGTGCTGTTTCTGTTCAAAAAAGGAGGTTTCATGCAACGCGAACAATGGTGGAAAAACGCGGTCATTTATCAGATTTCGCCGTGGAGTTTTAAAGACACCATGGAAAATGGCAAAGGAGACTTAGAAGGGATTATTGAGAAACTCGATTATATTGCCGCCCTTGGTGTCGATGCCATCTGGTTAACGCCCATCTTTCAATCCCCAATGAATGATCTAGCGTATGACATTACCGACATGCGTAAGATTGATCCGATGTTTGGTACGCTGGAAGACTTTGAGCGATTACTGAACCTATCTCACGCCCTGGGAATGAAAGTGATGATTGATCAGGTGTGGAATCATACCTCAGATCAGCATCCTTGGTTCCAGGAAAGTAAAAAAAGTCGGGATAATCCCAAAGCCGACTGGTATGTCTGGGCAGATCCCAAAGAAGATGGTTCACCCCCGAATAATTGGCTATCAGCCTTTATGGGCGAAAGCGCTTGGCAATGGTCCGGTGAACGTCAACAATTTTACTTCTATAATTTCCTCCCCAGTCAACCGGATTTGAATTGGCATAATCCGGAAGTCGTTGATGCCTTAATGAAACGGGCAAAATTCTGGCTGGAGTTAGGTGTGGATGGTTTTCGCATTGATGCGCCTAACTTTTTCTTACATGATACCCAATTACGAGACAATCCGTCTCGCCCCGATGATGCACCGTTACCCGATGGTGTCGCCCCCGATAATCCCATTGTTCGGCAGTTATTTAAATACAATTTCTGTCGTGAAGAAACCTTAAAAGCCCTCAAACCGATTCGGGAACTGGTGGATCAGTATCCTGGGGTAATCACCTTAGCTGAAGTCACCTTCTGTGAAGACTCAATTGTGCTATCGAGTCAGCATGTTGGACCCGATAAACTGCACATGGCATATAACAGTGCCTTGCTGGTTGATGAACCGATTAGCGCTAAATTAATGCACGATACCCTGAAGAAAGTAGAACATTATTTCAGCGACGGTGGTAATTGCTGGATTGTCGGGAATCATGATTATGGTCGTCTCAAATCCTGTTGGACAGGAAAGGATGTCAATGGGAATCCCTATCCCGACGAATTTTATCATGGAATTGCGGCAATGTTACTGTCTATGCCAGGGACGTTTTGCCTCTATCAGGGCGATGAATTAGGCTTACCTGAAGCCAAGATTCCAGAGGATATTCCTCCCGAAGAAATTAAAGATCCCTTTGGTAAAGCCCTGTACCCAGAAGTCCCTGGACGCGATGGTTCCCGCACGCCAATGCCTTGGAAATCTTATGCCGCCAATGCTGGATTTACTATCGCCCAACGCGCCTGGTTACCTGTTCCCAAGCCTCATTTGAATCGAGCCGTAAATAACCAAGAACCTGATCCCAACTCCCTATTAAATACCTGGCGGCGGCTGATGCATTGGCGTCAAGAGCAACCCGCTTTAATCTGGGGAATGACGAATGCTAAAGTTCTGGATACCGATGAACCTTTATTTGCTTTTATTCGGGAATCCGCTGAACAACGTTTACTGTGTATGTTTAATCTGGGTGATACGCCAGTCCAGTATGATTTATCGGCTTATCCAGACTGTCAGGAAGTTAAGGGGTCTGGGTTTACCGCAGACCGATCCGGTGATATGTTAAAAATTCCGGCTTATGGTGTCTTTTTTGGGGAATTGAACTTATCTGAAGACGTGTAGAGACGTAGCATGCTACGTCTCTACTATCAGTTTTAATGAATCGGAAAGCTTGTCAAACAAGGACTGTAGCTTTTAAACGCCTTAAAACAAATTGAAATTCGGGTAAAAATGGTTAAAGCTATTGCTGTCCAATATTCTGGCAAATCAAACTAACAATTTAGCACAGTAACTACGGAAGACCCGCCGTCACAGATTCAGGGTTTACGGCGGATAGACAGGGCGATACCCTCAAACTTCCTGCTTATGGTGTCTTTTTTGGAGAACTATCTTAATCTAGCCCCAGGAGGATGTCACGAATTTCTCCATTCACCAAAAATTTGTGTCAGGCTGTACTTAGAGCCTTAGTACAGAAGTACAGAGTAAAGCGACAAGAGGTAACAATAAAATTAATCGCGTATGAGTGAACAATCCACCCTCAACCCCACATCTACCACAGAAAAACCCGATCAACATCAACAATCCCATGAGTGGTGGCGTAGTGCCGTTATCTATCAGGTCTATCCCCGCAGCTTCATGGATAGTAACGGCGACGGTATCGGTGATCTGAAGGGGATCATGCAAAAACTAGACTATATCGCCTCCCTTCGCGTTGATGCGGTTTGGGTTTCCCCGTTTTTCAAGTCCCCGATGAAGGACTTTGGTTATGATATTTCTGACTATCGTGCAGTTGAACCCATGTTCGGTACGATGGAAGACTTCCAGCATCTCCTGAATAAAGCACATAATTTGGGGTTAAAGGTACTCATTGATCAAGTCTGGAACCATACCTCAAACGAACACCCCTGGTTTCTAGAGAGTCGCAGTAGTCACGATAATCCCAAAGCCGACTGGTATGTCTGGGCGGATGCCAAACCCGATGGGACACCCCCCACCAACTGGCTTTCCACCTTTGGCGGAAGTTCGTGGACATGGGACCCGAAACGGGAACAGTATTACCTGCACAATTTCCTCGCCGAACAGCCGGATTTAAACTGGTATAACCCAGAAGTTAGAGAAGCCATTCTAGACGTGGCACGGTTTTGGCTAGATATGGGAGTCGATGGCTTCCGTCTAGACGTAGTAAACTTCTTTACCCATGACCGCCAATTACGGGATAATCCACCCCGACCCAAAAATAGGAAACGTCCAGCCGGGGCAGATCCCCACGATCCCTTTTTCTCCCAATGGAATAAATATAACTTCTGCCAACCGGAAACCTTGGAATTTCTCGAACCGATTCGGGAATTGATGAATCAATATCCCGGAACCATGACATTGGCAGAAATTAGTTCGGCTGAAGATACGGTGGTTACGTCCAGTGAATATGTTAAAGGCAAGAAACGCTTACATACAGCCTATAACTCAGCCTTGATGCATGATGAACCGTTGAGTTATAAGCGAGTGCGGGACATGATTGAGCAGGTTGAAAGCCATTTCCAAGATGGCGTCATCTGCTGGACAGGAGGAACCCATGATTTCCCCCGACTAAAAAGTCGCTGGCTGAAGTTTCTCATTGACGATAAATTCACCCACGCCGTCTTTGACCATCTATTTATCGCCCTCCAGCTTTCCTTGCGGGGAGGGTGCTGTATTTACCAAGGGGATGAACTCGGTTTAACCCAAGCAACGATTCCCTTTGAAAAAATGCAAGACCCCTTTGGACTCGCCGGGTATCCATCCATTGTGGGTCGAGATGGGTCACGCACTCCTCTCCCTTGGCACAAAGATGCGCCCAATGCTGGGTTTACCACAGCAGAAGAACCCTGGCTACCCATTCCCGATGAACATCGTGATCAAGCGATTGACCAGCAGGACAGCGAACGGATGTCTCTGCTGAATAAATATCGCCGTTTGATTCATTGGCGCAAGAAACAGCCAGCGTTACTGAAGGGGGATTTAACCCTATTGGATACAGAGGAACCGTTACTCGGGTTTACTCGCCAATGTGACGAACAAAACCTGATTTGTCTGTTTAATTTGAGTCCAATGCCTGTGCATTTTGATTTATCGCCCTACCCCAACTGTTATCGAGCCGATGAGTCTGATTTTATCAACCGACGGTATAACGGGGTGGTAGAAATTCCTGGCTATGGCGTTTATTTTGGCAATTATTCGCCGGAAACTGAATAGGGTTTAATTGCCAATGGCGATAACAAAGGGAGAATTCGTGGAGATTCTCCCTTTTTATTCAGAAATACGTTTTGACACAAGTAGGGGCGCATAGATGTGCGCCCTTACCAACGCCGAAAAACCGACTACCCCCGTTTTGGTAGGGACAAGACAAAGGGCAGAAGGCAAAGAGTAGGGATGCAAGGTATAGAAAGAATAACTGTTTAGACAAACATACAGCCGATTTCAGGCTGTACCTCACTTACTACCAAAAGCGCTGTAATATCAATCCAATAATTCATCCACTGCTACACTAAATCCTTGTAATACCTCCTGTGTCCTTGCAACCTCACCCTTACCAAACCATAACTTTTGAGTTTGAGTCAGCACAAATATTAAGCGATTCTCTGGTAAAACTAACCAAACTTCCTGACAACCTGACTCCAAATACTCAGTCGCCTTTGCCCAAAAATCCTCAACTAAGTCAGTCGGGGAAGCCACCTCAGCAATTAACGGAAAACTGACAGGAAGTACCTCAAACTCACCATACTCTTCAAGCAAATCGCGAGTGATATAAGCAACATCTGGACGCCGCCCTCGTTTATGGGTACGACAGGGGGCTTCTGTCAACACTTCTCCCCCTTGCTCACTGGAGATTTTATAACTTCTCCAGTAATAATCTAATCGGGATTGAGTGACACTGTGCTTAAACGTCATTCCATTTTTCTCAACAAGTTTCCCATTCACCCACTCCATGCGATCGGGAGGATTTTGCATATAGTCTTCCAAGGAGAAAACTTGTTGTCCAACAGGAGTAGTCACCATATCTGCTTACCTTCCTTGTGTAACAATTACTATTGACAGATAACTTAATCTAGGAGCGATTTTCTGTCGCTTCAACCAGTTCCGCCATAGAACAATTCAACATCTCGATCAAGCGCTGAACCTGAGCCACCGTCAGGCGAGGTGGATTTGAACTCGTCTCCCACACATAGATTGTTTTTTCCGTCACTCCCAACTCCATCGCCACTTGTCGGCGAGTTAAGCCAGCACGGTTTCGCAATTCCATCAAAGTTACTTGATTACTTGCTTCAGTCATTCTATACTGAACGGTAATTACTATATGGTATAGATAAAACGGTATGTGGCATGCAACGTCTCTACACAACTAGCATTAAATAATCCCTGATCCTAGAGCCTTGCGCTTCAATACCACAACCCGAGGACGCGCTCCTTTATCTAAGGTAAAATCTAAACCTGCGCGAAAAATTTCTGGCATATAATATCGCGGCGTATCATCTCTAGCTCGGTCTTCATAAACCACTCCGATTTCTTCCAGCATACTTAATGTTGATGGTTCGATGTCAAAATTATCTAAGGTGAATGGGATTCGCATTTCTTTTGGATCTTTAGACTGGAGAGTATCAACCCATGTTCTAAAGGCGGGATATTCTTCTTTTGCTTCTTTAACCTTCTTCTTACTACAGGGTTCTAAAGCACGACGAATCGCTTGGGGTGGTAAGAGACGGCTGGTAGACCACTTTTCAAATTGAACTTCTTTGGCATTTTCTATTGTTTCATCAACAGCATGATATAAGAAGCGCACTATATCTCTAGCTTGTAGTCTTCCTTTAAAATCTGTCAGAGCGGCGAATACCCAATTCGGTGTATAAGCTTCGTTTGACTTATCAGAACCCAGCTTCTTGCCCCATAAATTTTCCAGTTTTTCAATGAGATGTTCGCGAGTCATGCTATCTAGTTCTGATTCATCAGCATCGATAACTTTCGCTTGACTGCAAACCCAAAAAACTAGATTCATAAAAGAATCAGCATCCCAATATAAATCATAAGACCCGTATAGATTTTCAAGTTGAGATAAATTCTGGGTGATGGCGTAACGGACAAAATCACGGCGGATGAAAATAATTAAGCCTAAGTTATTTTTTCGGATTTCTGATAACCGGGCTGGTAGACGAATCAAAGACTCAATGGCGGCTTGCTGGATGGGATTAGAGGATGTGTCAGCAAAAATATCTTCTAGCCCATCAAATAAAAAGATTACCCGCAATGATTTCTGCTTCAGGACATTGTTAATATCATTAAAACTCCAATAGTCCTTGCTTTCTGGATCAAGACCAACAGTTCTGGCAATCTCTTTAATCCAAAATTGTGTCCATTCCTGCTTTCCCCAGTTTTGGTTGGCAAGTGCTGATTCAATCTTATCGTTATATTCTGAATGAGAAAACTCTGGAAAACTATTGCCGGAAGCAGATATAACTTCGTTTCTTGCCTCTTGAATAATTTTAATGGCATTGTCTCGGAGATTCAGCGATTGCAGCATGGGAAATATATAAGTTTTCTCTTCAGATTCATTCGTTTCACCCAAAACCCGCTGAATAAATTTATGCCAGTATTTTAAACGAGACAACTGAATATAATTAAATGTCTTACCTGAACCTTTAGAGCCAATTGAGACTATACGGGGTAACTCATCCCGAAAAGTCGTAGCTAAGTTTTTCAACGGTTCAGTGACTAACAAGTCCTCTCCCTGTCCACTTTCAGCATATTCATACTGCTGACACACATCTCTGAGACGACGCACTGCTGCCAAGGGATCAGAGTCCTGAGTTGTTGGTAAATCTAAGTGCTGTTCTTTCGGTTTGATCAACTGACTCTCTGCCCACTCTTTAGCCACTTTCATGACTGAAGTCGGGCTAAGTTTTGAACGAGCATCCTCCCAATTATTCAAATAAAGCAATTCCTGAGTGAAATCCGTTTCCTTTATTTTTAAACGAGTTTGATAAATATCACCTTGAGACTGAACATAAGCCGCCTGAAAACTCGATAAAGCCTCGTCAAATGCAGGAAGTGATTTAAGTTCTGGCGTGAGTAGAGTAATCAATACTAGAGGATCATAGTAGTTTTCTGAGTCAACTTCTGTTTCTGGAGGGGCGGTGTGACTTAACTGCTGCAAAACTAAACTCGAACCATTGACTGATTGGTCATTAATGGTGGTTACGATAAACCGTTGAATTCTCGGATCAAAAATAATCGGACTGGAAATTTCACTTAAACCAGAACGCAGATCAATGAGTACATAATCCGCATCTACAGCTTGACCTAATTGAGATAAAGCATTACCAAATTCCCATGCTCCATCGATAGTTCTGACTAAATGTTCGGGGAGAATAGGTGTATCGAGTAATTCGCTATCATCTAGACAAGCCGGAAGAAAGTAAATTGTCGATTTTCCATCCCGTTTGGGAGATTTTCTCAGCTCTTTCGCCAAAAAGGAAAGCACGGGTTCTGGTTCCAGAGATGAAGCATGGTAAGCTTCCAGAAAATTAATGAAAGAAACAGTAGGTTGTTGTTTTTCCGAGCGATTCCAGTAGGTTAGACCGGGTGCTTCTAAATCAGCATCGACGACTAAAAATGTTTTGGCTTGATTGAGTTCTCTGGCTCGCTCAAGTAAAGCAAAAAGATGGGCAGCTAAGTGCAGGGTTCTGCCTACTCCTCCTTTGAAAGAATAAAAGGCAACTAATTGGGGGCTGGTACTGGGATAGGCTTCTGGGATATGGAGATTTTTGGGAACTTCAGTCTCTGGCTCACCATTATTTTGCAAGTAAGCTACTTCTTCCCAGAAGGGACGAATCCGAATATCGGTATCGCCGCTTTCTTCCTCGTGAATAAACTCTACGGGTAAAATTCCCTCTCCCAAGTCTAGTTGAATAAAATTCTCTTCTTCTTCTTGTTGATACCAATCTCCAAACCATTTTTTGAGAGCTTGCTTTGCCTTATCTCGATAGTCCTCAGACGATATACCAATTTCTATGGCATCAGAAAAACTATTAATTCTGACAATTCCCTTTGGCAGGTGACTTCCATAGTTTGTTTCTCGACGAATAACTCGCCGAACATCCAACCAGGTCAAGAGTCTCATCGCTTTCATATACTTCTTAATTCTACTTTAATCCACTCAGCTATCTGAAACAGCGTTGATTCTAAATCTTTATCTTGAATTTGAGCGTTTTTTTCAAAACTATGACCATATCTCCAGAGTTGGTTAATTTGATCGGATGTCAAGTTTCTTTGGTGAGGAGAACCTTGAATTTTAATATCTTTTAGCCGAATCTGAGCAGGCAGCCTCAAACTCCCCTTGGCTCCCAACGTATCCAGTAACCGATTGATGTCATGCCCAAATTCAGCAATACTGTCATCAGTGCAGTCTCTCTGGCGTCGGCGCATCAGAATTGCCTTGAGTCCACACTCAACAGCATAAAACAATAGCAGACGATGAGGATTAGTTCTAGGAGTTTTGCTGGAAGAAGCCGATAGGTTTTCTCGCCAAGCTTTTTCTATTTCTCGGCGTGTGAATTGGATCACGTTACCCTTTAACGCTACAGTCAATCACTCCAATTTTAGTCTAGTTTAGTGTTGTGTGATAAACATGCAGCAGTTTTTATTTTAAGAGGTAAGTAGTCGGACAATGCCCAACTAGACTAGCGTTGGGGCAAAACCTTGCTACCCAATTAACTATGACCTATGAACTATGAACCCTAAACTCAAATCGGAATTTCAATCACAAACTCTGTTCCTTGACCCGGTGTGGAATTACAGGTAAACGTTCCGCCATGTTTTTCAACAATGATTTGATGGCTAATTGACAATCCTAAACCCGTACCTTTCCCCGGAGGTTTAGTGGTAAAAAAAGGCTCAAAGATTCGCTGTTTCAGTTCCTCATCTATTCCCGGTCCGTTATCGATAATGCGAATAACCGCACACGCCCCAGATTTCCCATTATCAATTAATTCTGTGCGAATCCAGATGGATGGCGTTATAGTTTGCTCACTGTCCCCATTCGCGGGTTGAGAACGCATATCTTTTAGGGCATCAATGGCATTGCACAGCACATTCATAAATACCTGATTTAACCCACAAGGATAACAAGTGACTAAAGGCAGTGTACTATAATCCTTGAACACTTTAATTTCTTGCTTGTTTCCTTTGGATTTTAAACGATAGTAGAGCATGACTAGGGTACTATCTAGCCCTTGGTGAATATCTATCGATTGCTCTTCGTCTGCTCCAGATAGAGTTTTGAGGGAATAAACAAGTTGGCGCAGACGTTCAGCCCCCATTTGCATAGATGACAGGGTTTTTGGAAAGTCTTCAACGACAAACTCTAAATCAATTTCTTCGACTTCCTGTTGAATTTCTGGTGCAGGTTGGGGATTATATTTGCTGTAGAGTTGGAGTAAATTTAATAAGTCTGTGGTATATTGTTGAGCATGAGGAAAATTGTTACATAAGAAATTAACCGGATTATTAATTTCGTGGGCAACTCCAGCCAGCAATTTGCCTAAGGTGGAAAGATGCTCTTTTTCGATCAACTGTTGTTGCGTCTGGCGCAGTTGATTTAATGTCTCCTCCAGTTGTTCAGCTTGGGCTTTGTATTTTGCTTGGGATCGCCGCAAGGATTCCTCGGTAACTTTGTGCTGGGTGATATCGGTGACGAACCCTTCATAGTAGAGTAAATTCCCGTCGCGATCGCGCACCGCCCTAGCATTTTCAGTAATCCAGATGATCTGCCCATCTTTTCGATACACCTGGGATTCAAAGTCTGTGACTGAATCGTGCGATCGCAGTTTCTCAATAAAGTCCCGGCGTCGATTCGGATTCACATAGAGTTGTTGTCCAATGTCGGTTAGCGTTTCCAATAGTTCAGCGGGGGATGCATAACCATAAATCTTTGCCAGCGCTGGATTGCAGTCAATAAAATGCCCGTCTGGAGTGGTTTGAAAGATGCCCTCAACGGCACCCTCAAACATGCTGCGATATTTCCTCAGGGCTAACTCCATATCTTGACGTTCTGCAATTTGAGCCGCTAATTCCTCGTTCAACACTTCTATCTGCCGAGTTTGCTTAACCAAATTAGGACACAAGGGTTTGTCTGACTCCAACCAATCAGGTGGACTGTTGAGTAAACGGTCGCTGCTGGGAAGTAACATGGGGGCGTTGCTAAGCTTATCTGGGCATTACTACTAGCTTCTAGGATTCGGATCACGCTATCAGTGATATGTAGTCCGCAATACTTGTGATTTCAATCACTAAATTGAGTGAGATGAGTCACGTTAAGCGCTACGTGTCTCGACTGCCCTTGATTGTACGGATTGTTGCTAAAAATTGACTCAGGAACGGTAATCCGCCAATGGCAGGTAAAAAGTAACGCGAGGTACACAGCAATCCTAAGGCGGCGGCGGTTGCGGGGTCTAGATAGTCCTGATAAAACAATACTAATGCTGCATCGCGTGTGCCAACTCCGGCAAAGGTTAGAGGTAATAATCCGGCTAAAATGGCGAGGGGAGACAAGGCGAGATTGACTAGAAATGGAGTCGTCGCCTTCAGCGCTAGGATAAAAAACCAAATTTGTAATAAGTGTAAAAACCAAATAAAAATCGACGTTCCAGTAATCTTGAGAAGCTGACGTTGATCGCGCCAAAAATAGTCATGCATGTCGCCCCAAGAGCCTTGCATTGTTTCTAATTTTGAACGCATTTTTTTGGGAGCAATCTTGCGAGCCACGACAAAGAAAAAATAAGCAAATTTCCGAGACGCCAAGAGACAAATTCCCAAGATTAAACCCATGCCCACCGCCGTCGTCATCAGCCAAAATAGCCAATCTTTCGGTTCATAGAGTAATAAACCAAAAACACACCATAACAGCAGGGATAACAGATCACAAGCTTTTTCAAAAATCACCAGCGATAACGAAAGAGTCCCACTCAAATGACCCCGCTGTTTCATAAAATAGGCTTTGGCAATATCCCCCATCTTGGACGGCAGCACCATATTTAAAACACTTGCCGCTAAGATTAACCGATTTGCTTCAAAAAAGCCCAAGCGAGCGCCACTGGGCATCAGTTGTTGCAACCGCCAAGACGTGAATAAGGTTAGGGGAACAACCATTCCCAAGCTTACAGGCATCCAGACGCGATCGCTATTTTGAAAAACGGCAACGAGTTCGGGAAAATCAATTTTGGAGTAAATCACTGCCAGGATAATTAGGCTGACGGCGATTGAAATTAGTCGTTTCATAAATTAGTCATTCGTCATTTGTCATTCGTCTTATGTCTTATGTCTTATGTCACATAACAGTGAATTTAGACTCATGATTCCTACTTTTAAAATTTTCGCTCTAATCGCAGCCATTCATAAGCATCTAGTTTCTTAACCTCATTGGTTAAATCTAACCAGGGCTGTAATTGTCCCCGTTGAAACGTGCGACTCATAACCACATAAATCGAAGTTTGATCGCCTCCAATTCCGGCAGCAATCACGTCTTTCCAGGACTGAGCTTGCAACTCATCGGTGATATGCCACTGTCCATTTTTCCACTCGATCAAGCGACGGAAGTGGAACGGAGCTTTTTGTTTGCCTGTAATTAGCATTTTTTGTAAGAGTTTGCGGATTAAGTTGGGAAAGAAGCGACCTACTGTGAGCATGACGACTCGCAATATTAGTAAATTTGTGGGGGTCATTTGTTTCTGTTTTGCCCACCCCAACTCTCCTTCAATCATAATTTCATTGTCCTCAACTTTGACTTGATAGGTATCAACTAAATGACCGACAGCATTTTTTATCTTTTTACCCGTTAGGACTTGCAATGAAAATTGAGTGTCAGAGGCGACTAAACGCTTGTCCTGAAACAGTTTAAATACTCCCCCTTTGTTTAAGGCTAAATACAGTTCCGTATTTTGGCGACGGTCAATTAAAACTTGTGCGTCCTTAAACCAAACTCGACCGGGAGAACGGGGAGTTGGTTCAGGTCGAGTTGACACAAAATCACGCCATGTGAGTAGATAGTTCCAGGTATGGTGACCAATAATGTGATCGTCAGCATAGCAAGGAGCCAGTCCATTTGCCAGTCCCACCAGGACGCGATCGTTAATTTCTAGGGATTGGGGATACCACTGTCCCACCAGTTCAAAGCCATGGGGAAAGAAATTATAAGTATTTCGACTCGTATATTCTCCCCCATAAGAGCCATCAGGATGCACAAATTCTGCCGCCAAATCAACCGCTTTGATTAATGCTTCTTTCAGCCGGGGATCAGGTCTGAGTTGATAAATTCGCGCTAAACAAGAAATCGTTAACGTATGGTAACCGGGGTCACAACCTTCGTACTCAATAAACCAACCTTCAGGGTTTTGCCAAGATAATACCTGTTCTAAACGTTGTACTCTGGCTCTATCCCATTTGGTGGCTTGTAATAGATTAGACAGTAAATCTAGACACAGAACAATTAACGCTTGGTGATTGGTAAGGCGTCCACTTTCTTGATGATGGGCTAGCCAATCGGCGCGTTTTTCAAAAAACTTTAAAGCAATTGGATTATTTAACCCTAATTCTTGATAACTGTCAATACAGGCAAGTAGGGAAAATGCCGCTGCACCTCCGGCTCGTTCAAAAGGGAAATAGTCATCACAAGACCCATCCGGATGAGCGCTTTTAGCCGCATAAAGAATTCCGGCTTCCACCCAATCTTGAATCGCTGGTTGTTGGTAGAAAGGGTTATCGGATAACTGGGTATTATATGCTAATGCTAAAGGCAGAACAAACTCCTGCGCCATTCCACTAGGGAAATCAATAATTTTATACTGCCAAAAGTTGCGGTCAAAACAGCCGTAGGTAGGGCTGTGTGGGTTGCGGTCTAGCAGGGTAAGGAGTTTGGGTATTTGGGCAAGGGCTTCGCGGGCAAACAGGTCTTTATTCATTGTCATTTGTCATTTGTCATTTGTCATTTGTCATTTGTCATTTGTCATTTGTCATTTGTCATTTGTCATTTGTCATTTGTCATTTGTCATTTGTCATTTGTCATTTGTCATTTGTCATTTGTCATTTGTCATTTG
>NZ_JAVJQN010000098.1:0-7420 GCF_040218245.1 Coleofasciculus sp. E1-EBD-02
TCATTGGTCATTGGTCATTGGTCATTGGTCATTGGTCATTGGTCATTGGTCATTGGTCATTGGTCATTGGTCATTGGTCATTGGTCATTGGTCATTGGTCATTGGTCATTGGTCATTGGTCATTGGTCATTGGTCAGGGAATAGGCAATAGGCAACACCTCGGCTTCGCTCGGTGTGTCTTATGGAATAGGGTAATGAGTTATAGAAATTTTGTCTCCCATCTTCTCCATCTTCCCCTGCTCCCCCTGCTCCCTCTGCTCCCCCTGCTCCCCCTGCTCCCCCTGCTTCCCCTGCTTCCTCTGCTCCCCCTGCTCCCCCTGCTCCCTCTGCTCCCTCTGCTCCCCCTGCTTCCTCTGCTCCCCCTGCTCCCCCTGCTCCCCAACTAGGGTCTACGCCAACGACGTCCATCCCGATTAATCAGGTTTTCTGCCTCCCTGGGTTCCCACGTTCCGGCTTCGTATTGGGGAATCGTGTCGGGGTCAGTGGGTGCTTCCCAAGCGGATAGGGCTGGGGTGATCACCCGCCAGGCTTCTTCCACTTCATCGGCGCGGGTAAATAGCGTTTGATCTCCCAACATACAATCGAGTAATAATCGATTGTAGGCATCAGATGTTGCCATGCCAAAGGATGAGCCATAGCTAAAATCCATATCAACTGTGCGGGTACGAAGCTGTGGACCCGGCATTTTTGCCTCAAATCGCAGGGAAATGCCTTCATTGGGTTGAATCCGCATCGTCAGCACATTGGGACTGGTTTGTTGGGCGGCGGATTGGAAAATCAGTAAGGGGACATCGCGAAACTGAATCGAAATCTCACTGACTTTCTTCGGTAACCGTTTCCCAGTCCGCAGGTAGAAGGGAACACCTTGCCAACGCCAGTTATCGATCATGAGTTTCATCGCCACGTAAGTGGGTGTGATGGAGTTGGGATCAACGCCTTCTTCTTCTCGATATCCTGATACTGCCTCCCCTTTCATCCAGCCTGCCTTGTACTGACCCCGAACCGCTGAACATTCTAAATTATTAATATCGGCTAAATGTGTTGCCTGAACTACTTTTACTTTTTCAGTCCGGATACTATCCGCATCTAGGGAATTGGGTGGCTCCATTGCAGTTAAGCAAAAGAGTTGCATCAAATGGTTCTGCACCATGTCTCGCAGCGCACCCGATGTCTCATAGTAACCTGCTCTATCTTCGACGCCCACGGTTTCGGCTACAGTAATCTGAACGTGATCGACAAACTGGCGATTCCACAAGGGTTCAAAGATCGCGTTAGCAAAGCGGAAGACTAACAGGTTCTGAACGGTTTCCTTACCTAAGTAGTGATCAATGCGATAAACCTGTTCCTCACGACACACTTGCTGCACGACGCGGTTGAGAATTTGCGCTGAACTCAAATCTCGACCAAAGGGTTTTTCAATCACCAGGCGATGCTTCATGGGATCATCCAGCATTCCGGCTGTCCCCAGTTGGCGGATGGCTTCAGGGAAAAATTTGGGCGCAACGGCGAGGTAAAATACTCGATTTCCTCGGGTTCCCCGTTTACCATCCAGTTCTGCCAAAAATGCTTTCAATTTCTGATAGCTTTCTGGTTTATCGATATTGCCGGGACAATAGAATAGCCCTTCAGCAAAATCATTCCACAGTTCTTCAGAGTGAATTCCGTCAGAAAACTCCTCAATCCCTTCCCGCATCTGTTCGCGAAAATAGTCATGACTCCATTCGCGACGGGCTACCCCAACAATTGTTATTTCTGAAGGAAGTCGTCGTTGGCGTTTAAGCTGATACAGGGAGGGAACTAGCTTGCGTTGGGTCAGGTCTCCAGATGCGCCAAAAATCACTAAAATCAGCGGTTCTGGACTCCGTTCCTGTTGTAAACCAACGCGCAGGGGATTTTCTGTAAATGTCACCATTTCGAGTTTTGAGTTGAGTGTAGAGACGCGCCATGGCGCGTCTTGGGTTTTGAGTGTGTAGGGGCGGGTTTTACTATATCTCGTTTCTAGACCTCACCCGGATGTGACTCAACCCGCCCCGACCAAGTTTATACCATGGGTTATTGGTTTACACGGTTCATTGGCAATTTCCCGTTTCACGCGCTACCTCGGTAAGGGCGCAAGGATGGTGCCTCTACAGTAAGGGATACCTCACGCCTTGGGGTATCGCTATACCGTTGCCAAGTCTTTGACCTTGCTATCCAGGGAGGACATTAAGGACTCAAAGGGCTTGACAAATTTGTCAATGCCTTCATCAAGCAGTTCATCCATGACTTGATCCAGATCGATCGCGATATCGGGATCTTTGAGGTTTTCCATTAACTGGTACGCCTTTTCCACATCGGTTTCAATCCGATTTTCCGGAGAACAGTGATCGGCACAGGCTTCGATAGTATTCGGTGGTAGGGTGTTGACGGTATTGGGACCAATCAACTCATCGACGTACATGACATCACTGTAGTCGGGATTTTTGGTGCTGGTACTTGCCCAGAGTAGGCGTTGTACATTTGCGCCTTTAGCGGATAGGGCTTTCCAGCGATCGCTTTGAATAATCTCTTTGAACTTCTGATAAGCGATTTTGGCATTGGCGATCGCGACTTTGCCTTTAACATCTTCCAGCTTTGCGTCTTTCTCGATCCGGTCAACCCCAGCATGGAGTTTTTCGTCAATGCGATCGTCAATCTTACTGTCTATCCGGCTGAGGAAGAAACTGGCAACCGAGGCTATCTTGCTAATATCTTCTCCTTTTTCTGCCCGTTTTTCTAAGCCTCGGACATACGCCCAAGCGGTATCAATGTAACTTTGGATGGAGAAGAGTAGGGTAACATTGACGTTAATCCCTTCACTAATCACTTGCTCAAACGCAGGTAAACCTTCGGAAGTGCCGGGAATTTTAATCATTACGTTCTCCCGACCAATCTCTTGGTAATACCGACGGGCTTCATTAATTGTGCTTTCGGTATCTTTAGCGATGGTAGGAGGAACTTCGATACTGACGTAACCATCAAGTCCATCAGTTTGGTCATAAATCGGCTTGAGAATATCACAAGCGTTACGAATATCCTCAAAGACGAGGGATTCATAAATCTCCTCTACCGATTTGTTTGCCTTAATCCCCGCTTCGATATCGGCGTCGTAAATGGCATTCCCCGCGATCGCTTTTTCAAAAATCGCCGGGTTGGAGGTAATCCCGTGAACCCCGCGACTTTCAATTAACTGCTTCAGTTCACCGGATTCGATAATAGTACGGCTAAGATTATCCATCCAGATACTCTGACCGTAATCGTTTTCGATTTGGAAGATAGGATTATTGGCTGTTGCTGTCATGCTTAAACTCCTAAATTAGGGTATAGATTACTATTCGTCTGGATTCAAGGACATATCCCTGGGTTAAGGAACCTTGAATTCTTCGTTACGATTGATACTAAGCTAAGAACGAGACGCGATCGCTTCTTTGGATTCTCGCGCTCGTTCTTGAATAAAGGACTCCACTAACGCCACATCCTCTTTACTCCCGATAACCAACGGTGTGCGCGTATGGAGTTTTTCCGGTACCACGTCCATCAGGTTTTCGGTACCGGTACTGGCTCGACCCCCAGCTTGTTCGATTAAAAAGGCTAAGGGTGCAGTTTCATAGAGTAGACGCAACTTCCCTTCCGGTTTTTTCACAGTACCGGGATAAATGAATACGCCCCCTTGACACAAGATGCGATGGAAGTCTCCCACTAAAGCTCCACTATAGCGAGCCGTATACCCTTCATGGCGATGGACGTAGCGAATATAGTCGCGAATCGATTCATCCCATTGCCAGAAGTTCCCTTCATTGACACTATAAACCGGTCCATGCTCTGGCACTTGCATGTTTTCCTGGGACAGAATAAACTCACCCAAGCTGGGATCAAGGGTAAACGCATGAACCCCAGTGCCAATGGAGTAAACCAGCATTGTACTCGGTCCATAGATCACATAGCCAGCCGCGATTTGCTGGTGTCCATCCTGCAACAGATCCGTGGCTTCGCCGTCAATATCTTCGCCTTGTTGCCGACGAATTGCAAAAATTGAGCCGATATTCAAGTTAATATCAACATTCGAGGAGCCGTCAATCGGATCATAGATCAGGGAATACCGACCAATCGGGCAGTTTTCGGGAATGTAGTAGGGTTTTTCCATTTCCTCGGATGCCAAGCGGCAAACGAGTCCACTTTGTTTAAACACCGAGATAAATACATCATTAGCATAAGCATCCATCTTTTTGACGGATTCGCCCTGCACATTCACATTCCCGGTAAATCCCAACGCACCTTCGACCAAATCAGCGCGACTCAACCGTCGGGAAATAATTTTGGCGGCTAAGGCTATACGATTCATTAAGGCACTGAGATCTTGGGCGTCAGCACTAAAACTCTTCAGTTGTTGCAGAACGTGACGGGATAGCGTGGTACAATCCCGATCCAGCGAATGCTCTTCTACTAGAGACCGCTCGACATCTGCCATATTCTTTCCTCCTTATCGGTCACGCTGTTGGTAAGCGAGGGTACATCGTTAAGAAGCCCTGATACCAATCCTGGCATGGTAGTCTTTTCCACTTTACTCCCTATCTTAGAGAGGCATTGACCAACAAGCGTCTCACTTTAGAGGAATTTTCACATCTTTTCCGGCTGGATGGGGGGTTCAGTTGTTCAGATTGCATCGAAATGATGCTAAATTCAGGTTGCTCAAGCCGTGCGATCGCCGTAACGCCCGTTCCTTCGTAGTCAGTATTCGTAGGGTGCGTTAGGCGCATGGGAGGATTAACTTTGATTATCTCAACACCTAAGTGCGCCGTAACGCACCATGTTACGGTTCAGATAGTGAGGATTAACTTTGATTATCTCAACACCTAAGCGCCGTAACGCACCATGTTACGGTTCAGATAGTTCGGTGCGTTACGCTGCGCTAACGCACCCTAAGGTTTGAGGCTACTTTGAAACTTAATTCCACTCGCCTTGCAACGTAAACGCTGCCCAATAATAGGGAGATTTCCCTTGAGTTTCCCGTTGCATTTGTAACTGGGTTTCCCGCAACGCTTGGGCAGGTTTCAACCCATCATTCAACATTAAACCGTAAAATCAAGTATTCGTAGGGTGCGTTAGGCGCATGGGAGAATTAACGTTTATCATCTCAACACCTAAGTGCGCCGTAACGCACCATGTTACGGTTCAGATAGTTCGGTGCGTTACGCTGCGCTAACACACCCTACGGTTTGAGACAATTTTGGGCTTTAATTCCACTCGCCTTGCAACGTAAATGCTGCCCAATAATAGGGAGATTTCCATTGAGTTTCTCGCTGCATTTGTAACTGGGTTTCCCGCAACGCTTGGGCAGGTTTCAACCCATCATTCAACATTAAACCGTAAAATCAAGTATTCGTAGGATGCGTTAGGCGCATTGGAGAATTAACTTTGATTATCTCAACACCTAAGTGCGCCGTAACGCACCATGTTACGGTTCAGATAGTTCGGTGCGTTACGCTGCGCTAACGCACCCTACGGTTTGAGGCTACTTTGAAACTTAATTCCACTCGCCTTGCAACGTAAATGCTGCCCAATAATAGGGAGATTTCCATTGAGTTTCTCGCTGCATTTGTAACTGAGTTTCCCGCAACGCTTGGGCAGGCTTCAATCCATCATTCAACAGTAAACGGTAAAATCGGGTCATAAACTCCGCCGTTGCTGCATCATCCACATTCCACAAACTCACCACCAAACGCGGCGCACCTGCATACATAAACCCTCGCGTCAACCCCACTAATCCTTCGCCTCGGATTTCTTGTCCTAATCCCGTTTGACAAGCACTTAATACGACTAATTCCGCTGGCAGATTTAAGTTAAAGATATCATGGAGACGTAAAAAGCCATTTTTGGAATTCCCTTGTTGATCCACTAAGGATAACACCACACCTGATAATTCGGGCGCTTCACTATTGAGAATGCCATGAGTGGCTAAATGAATGATTTGATAATCTCTCAGTTGGGGATTGTCGATAAAGTCACGATTAGCCTCAAAATCAAACGCATTTGTTTGTGTCTCTGGTGACACTAAATTGAGAATCGCTTCGGCTTCAGTGCGAGTTCCAGGGAGGCGACTTAAGTTAATCTCGGAGACGCGAACAGAACGGTTGAGTAACGCTTGGTTTAAATTCGTTTCTGTGCCTCGGCTGGGGGCATTTTTAACGCGGTTATCATTATTGGTGAAAACCGGGTCAGCCAGAATCGCTAATTGTTTGGATGCTTCCTGGCGTCCGTTGATTTGGTCACGAATAATCCCCAAGGTGGAACTGGAGGGTAAGTTGACCAGTTCGTATTGATTGATTAGGGGGATGGGAGTATCGGTATCAGCAGTTTCGGGTGTGGCTAAAGCGGCGAATGGAATGTATTGTAATGCCCCATCTGCAACAACCAAAATGCGTTTTTTAGTTAATTGTTCAGCAACTTGTCCGAACAGGAGTTCACTCAGTTGTGAAAGCGAATTTAAATTATCACGGAGGACAACCGGAATCATAGCACCCCTTTGGCTAGGGTTAAATTCATAACCGGGAATTTGTAAGAGTCCATAGAATCGTCGGGCGAGGGTTTCGATTTCATCTCTGGCAGGGAGTCGATAACTGGTTAGGCTATCTTTGGTTACTGCCCAAAGATAACTATTCTCTTCTCCTAGGGCATACTGTAATAAAATAGTATCCTCATCCAGAATCTGTTGTTGAATTTGTTCTAAGGTTAGGGGTTGTGGATATTTCAGGGCGGCATATTGAGGACTTGTCGCCCGGATTTGGTCTTGCAGTTGTTGATAGTCGGCTAAAAGTTGTTGTCGTTGTTGTTCAATAGCGGTTTTCTGGGCTGGAGTGGATTCCGGATTACTATATATTTCAATCCGTTGTTTTTCGGTAGCATCGAGTTTGGCGTTTAAGGTTTGTTCTTGTTGGAGTAAGTCAGGATCTACACCTTCGCGGATATTGGCATTGGCTTCGGTGAGTAATTCTAATAGAGTTCTGGCGCGAGAACGTTCACTGGCGTGGAAGGCTTGTTTATCGTAGCCTTGATCCGGGTTTTGTTGATGCAGTTGCATCAGTAAGTCGATGTAGAATTGGTAATAACCTTGTACAGTGGCAAAATAGGTTTGACGCAATTCAGGACTAGCTACTTTAGTCCGCAAATCTTCGATAATGTCAATCGAGGCTTGCATTTGAGTTAACGCTAGTTGGAGATTGCCTTGGTTGCTTTCTGCGTAGGCGATATTAGAGAGGGTGGTTGCTTCTCCGGCGCGATTACCCACAGCTTGGGTTAAAGGTAAAGCCTGTTGCAAGTATTCTAATGCCTGTTGTTTTTCTCCTAAGGCATCATAGACCAGACCAATATTATTCAGGATTAGTGCTTCCCCAGTGCGATCGCC
>NZ_JAVJQN010000107.1:0-21751 GCF_040218245.1 Coleofasciculus sp. E1-EBD-02
CAAACATTACACGAGTGGATTATCTCTATAAATCGTGTTATGCGTAGCGTAAAAAGTTGGATGCCTCCATTCTTCCGGCATCCCGCTATCCCTCCTCACCCTACGAGAGTTGAGGGTGAGGACTCCCGCGAATACGTTGAAGGTTGGGCGGGTTTTGTTGTTCCGTTATCGGTGGGAAAGGGCGGACGCAAGTTGTTCATTTATTGGTGGCGCCTTCAATTTAATCCCTAAACCCGCCCCTACCAATGATTGATGACGAATAAAATTATATCAGCTTCTGATGCTTGCCCAGAATCACAAACCTATAAAAATAAAGGTTTAAATCATTTTTATTAACAAGATTTAACCCGAAATAATATAACCTATTGTAGGGGCGACCCGCTGCATAAATCAACAACACCCATCCTCTCAATTTTATCGGGTCGCCCTTTACCAAATTGGGTTGGGTTGTCTTATCCTGAACCCGGACAGGTTTTATTGTTCATTTATCGGTGGGGAGGGCGGGTTTCGTTGTTCATTTATCGGTGAATAGGTGAATTGAGTTCCTAAACCCGCCCCTACAGATTCCCTAAACCCTTTCCCTAAACCCTAGACGTTCCACCGGAACGTCTCTACGATACAATCACGAGACGGAAACCGGGGTTTTCTCCCAGCTATTATCCTGGGGCGCAGGCGGTAATCCCATAAATCCTGAACGTTTGATATGATTGGCGATAATCCCTAGTGTGGGCAAGCCAAAGGCATCTAACTGGGTGATGGTTTGCTTGACTAACGAATTCTTGGTTTTCTGGATTGCCGTCACCAGCAACAACCCATCCGTGTGCCTTGCCAGATAACTGATATCCATACAACTGGGGAACTCTGGCGTATCATAAACCACCAAATCAAATTTAGTCTTAAACTCCGCCATCAGTTCCTGCATTTGCGCCGAGGCAAACCGCCGTGTCAGATGAGGGCGGGGTTGACCTGCGGTTAATACAAACAGATTATCAGAAATCGGCGATCGCTCGATAAAATCATGAGGCATCAAATCATCAGCCAGCAAGTCACTCAACCCTTTAGCATTGGGTAAATTCAACTGCTGATGCATCTGAGGGTGCATCAAATTCGCATCCACCAACAGCACCCGTTGACCCATTTGGGCTGCGGTTTGGGCTAAGTGTAACGCCACGGTGGATTTCCCATCCCCCAACGCCGCTGATGTCACACTTAGGGAACGAATCGGGCGGTCTGAAAACAGAAACCGGATACTGGTATAAATAGAATCAAAGGCTTCCAGAAATGTCGCATCCGGATAACTCTGATCCCCAGTTTCTTGATCCTGCTTCGTATTCTGATTTTGATAAGCCGGAACTTCACCCAACACGGGCAAATCCGTCGCATCCTTAAGATCTTCTGTGCTATAAAAAATATCTCTAACTTTTTCCTGGAGAACTCCTAAGCCCAGACCTAAGACTACTCCCCCCATCACACCCATCAACAGCAGCTTGTCGGAGGATTCCGCCATATTTATCGGATTCCCGTATTGATCTCGTGCAATTTCCGGTTCCGATAGAATTTCCCACGGCAGTTTATTCCCCGCTTCCTCAACTTGGAATGTTTCCCGCTGAGTTAAAAGTTGATTCAACGTCTGTGTCGCCACTTCCAACTGTCGCTGGAGTTCGGTATACTCACGGATAACTTCAGGCATTTGCTCGGCTTGTTGAGCAAAGGTAGCTCTCGTCTGGGCTAACTGCTGACTGCGTTCTTCCAACAGTTGAATTTGGTTCGTTGCTTCCACCAGTTGCTGAATCAGCCCCATGCGAACCGAATTCTGAAACGTCATCACATCCGAATTATTGGTGGTGGTTTTGAGGTTCTCGCCGATAATTCGCTGGGCTTCCTGATTCAGCAGCGCTTGTAAATTCTGCCGCTGTTCCTCTAGGGCTTGCATCCGGGGATTATCCGGTGCAAAGCGGGCAGATTCAATGGCAATCTGACTCTCGACTTCCTGAATTTTCCCCAACAACCCTTGATAACGCGGGTCTTGGCTTAAGGCGGATGAGGCAATCGCTTCCTCTGGAGATAATCCTAACTGTTGCCGCAAGTTAGTTGAGAGGGTTCTCAACTCCCGTAGCTCTTGTTGGGTGGCTCGCTGTTGATTTTCAAGATCCCGGACTTGAGCGAGTAATTCTGCCCCTTTAGATTGAGGCTCAATCAGATCATAGCGCTCCTGAATACTCTGAATCTGTTTCTGATAGTTATTGACGCGCTCCTGCAATTTCGGCAGTTGCTCATCTATAAATTTAATCCCTTCACTAATACTGCTCTGGCGTTCATCCAGGCTATACTTTAAATATTTCTCAGCCGTTTCCTCTAAAACTAACTCAGCCAGTTTAGGATCAGAGCTTTGATAATTCACTGCCAGAATCTTAGTGCCCGAACCTCTACCTTTTCCGACAGTGACCTGTTCAATAGTTAATCCTTGTCTTAAAGCACCGACACTAACTCTACCAGGATATTGCGCTTCAATTTCCTCCACCACTGCTCCCAGAACACCCACTCCCTTTAAAATTTCAATCTGAGTGGGGTAATCCAAGCGAAACATTTGCTCATTCGGCACCCCACTGGTGCGAGCTAGGGTGCTAGGGTCACTTGCCCGTTCTTCAGTGGTTACGGGTTCTACTAATAGGCGAAACCCTCCGGCATAAATCGGGGGTTCTTTGGTACTTACATACCAAGCGGCTGCAGTCGTTAGGGTAGTCAAGCCAGCAATCAGCCAAGCTTTCCGCTTCGCCGTTCGCAACAAGGGACGAAAATTCAATCCACGTTGAGGAGTCGCTGTCATCTCATCCGTCAAATCCGCAGACAATGGCGGATCATGTCTATCGCCTTTGCCGTTTGATGAAAGTGGAGAATCCCGTTCTATTTCCATGTTGACCTCTGTCACGTTGACTGTGCCGCACCCAAACCCTTCTTTTGCAACAGTTTCTGGCTAATACCATTATGCCAGACCATTGAGCCAACTGTCTCTATCTTTGGTGTTCCGCACAAGACTTTTCCCAAATGGGCTAGTCCTCTCAATCCATTTTAAATGAAACCCTAGATGACCATCAATAAAGGTTTGATAAAGTTTACTTCAAGAGGGAACGGGAAACGGCGAACGGAGAACACGAACAATAAACCTTTGCCTCTTTACAGTTGTAGAGACGTTGCAGGCAACATCTCTACTTTATAATGGATGAATCTATCTTCTAAAAAGGAGCTTTGTAAAGTTTAAGTTTCTGTTTCAATATCAGCCATAAGAAACCGACATCATCAACGAAATATCGTTTCCACAATCGTCTCGGTTCAACCGAAAAACGATAAAACCATTCTAAGCCAATGTCACTGAGAAACTTGGGCGCTCTTTTGACGTTGCCAGCTTCAAAATCGATCGTTGCACCGATTCCCATAATTATTTTAATGTTGGGATTAAATTTATGCTTGTATTTACTGATAAATAATTCTTGTTTTGGTGCTCCAACTCCTACCCCCAACATTGTAGCGCCTGAATCATTAATCAATTGCACAATTTTGTGGCATTCTTGTTCATCGTTTTCAAATCCCCATGGGGGTGAATATTCGCCTACGACAATTTTTCGACCGATTCTAGCGTTGATTCTCTCTTGAGCCTTCTTCGCTACGCCCGGAGCCGCTCCTAATAAAAATACACGAATATCAGGATTGTCTTTGTGATAATGGCAAAAGGCAGGAAAGACATCTGATCCCGCTAGTTTTTCTTTGAAGGGAGTTCCCAAAAACTTAGAGGCGTAAACTAAAATCTGACTATCACATATTACATAATCAGCCGCTTTATAAGCCTGTAAAAGCTGCCGATTGCTTTGTAATTGCATGAGGTGATCGACATTCGGCGTAAATACAATACCCTGCTTTAATTTCTTTAAAAACTCATCTTTAGAAAAATTATCAATATATAAATTAAGAATTTTAACTTTTTTGCGAACCGAAAGACCGTTATCTTCACTAGCTAGAGGCATCGGCATAACCTCGGGTTCCGGTGTAAACTGGTTATCCTGTTGGTCTTTCATTGAGCGTGGAACTGATGATGAGTTCATAGTAGAGACAACCCCACTGATACTAATTTTAGCTTATACTCCAATTAAATGGCGGTTGATTCAATTTAAAGAGTCTTGGCAGAAAATTAAATCTGTCAGCAGACTGATGTTCAGAGAGTTAGCTGATCTTAGCTGATAACATGTAGACAATGCTCTACAGGTCTTTCCCTTTGCCTAGAATGAAAGATTGATGGATGCCTCAACGATATATCTAGTCTGAATCTTAGCGGAAATACGCTACCCGTGCATCTAAGCCCTGCGATCGCAGTCGATGGGAAATCGCTTCAGCACCGTCACGATCCACAAAGGAGCCAGCATTGACAAATTTGCCGCGTCCAGAGTCAGCGGTAAACGCCCCCGACACATATCGTTGCACTCGGGTGAGTGTATCTCCGTTATAAATGGGGACAACGACCACATAACGATTTTGCTCAAGTGTCGGGATTAACCCCAAAGCCTGAAGTGTATCTTGACTCGCTACGCCATCAGGAAATAGATTATTTGCCTCCTGAAACTGCTCAACGGCGTTTTGAGTTTGGAACCCATAAATGCCATCAACAGGACCGGGATCAAAACCTGCCTGTCTTAACTTTAGCTGAAGTTCAAATACATCTTGACCGCGATCGCCGGGACGCAATTCTCGGATATTAAACGGTTGAGTCTCAATGGGAGGCGGCGGTGTCACTTGTCCTCTGGTAGGAGATAGAATGTTTCCTATAGTCGGAGGAGGTGGCAAGGTGCCAATTGTTGTACTGGGGGGAGGTAAAGTGCTGGAGGCAAAGGTCGAATCTAAGGGTGAAATGCGGCTCAAGTTATCGAACAACACAGATTGGGTGCGTTGACCGACGATTCCATCCGGAATCAGCCCATTGCGGCGCTGAAATTGCTGGACAGCATCTGCGGTGATCGGACCAAAATACCCCGTGGGTTGCTGATCAAAATAGCCTAATTCTCGCAAACGCCTTTGAATCTCAATGACTTGAGAGCCACGACTTCCCGGCTGTAGTGTTTGGGCTACAGCTTTGTCTGTAAGTCCTAAGCTGCTGAGAATGACGGCGAATAATAGCCAGTGAAATGGTACAGGGGAAGGCTTTGGCGATCGCCACTCATCCCCATTGACACTTTCTAAACCCACCTCGGCTGGCTTTTCCGACGCCCAGATAAGATGGCTATAGGCAAGGGTTTCCATAGGTCTCTCAGATAACTTTTATTGCTAGTTTATCAAGCTATCTGGAAAGATAGTAAGAGGTCTTCTATAGCAATTGAGGCACTTAACTCGACGGCTTTTTTGACCACCGCCTTGGAGATACCGTGATTGAGCCATTGCTGATAGCGTCTCTCCCGACCCGACAGCCGTTTCCAGATTTCCCGGCATCTACGCCGAGTTGTCCTCGTGCCTTTCGGGGCTTTCTTTCTTTTGGAGAGATGCTCTAACCTGAGAAAACTTATCGCGAACTCGCTGAATACCTGCGCCGTCCCACTTTTCACCTTCTGTGGTTACGGCAATGTCGCGCCGTCCTAGGTCGATACCAAGAACCTTGTCGGTATCTGGCGAATCAGGCGCATCATCTTTAATTTGGATGTGTAGATAGAATTTTCCGTCGCGATGTTTACACAACTGAGCTGATGTTGGTTTTCTTCCCTTGAGTTTACCTCTCTGGTAGTTACCCACATTTAACCCAATGCGTTCCCTGTCGTGGATAGTCGCAAGACTCACAGTCCAGTCTTGCTCACGAAGCCGAAACAAGTCTTTATCGCAGTCCATACTGGTCGGGGCGAAGCTCTTAACGGGCTTACCCTTTTGCTTGGACACCTTCCGGTTAGCAGAGACTCGCGCACAAGCCCTAACCGCCATATTCGCCACAAGACCAAACTCACTTTTAATCGTGTGATAAGTCAAGGACTGAATAGCTATTTTATTGGTCAGTTTTGGATCTGTGTGTTCATTAACATAATTGCAGGCAGCAGCAAACGCCTGAAGGGTTGCCTCAATTTTGGCAACTTGTTCAGGCGTAGGTTGAAGCTTTACAACTATAGTTAGAACTTGTTTCATAACTCGATTATACCACCTATAGGGACAATAGTTAGAAATATTTCGGGGATCGACCGATGGCATTTTTCGCTATCCCCCTACGGGTTATCTCCGCTGCGCTACGATTGAACCCGTAGCCCCTCGCGATTTCGGTGGGAAAAATTCAAGTTAAGGGATCGTCATTTGTCTTATGTCATTCGTCATTCGTTGATTAGGAACTCTCTTCCCCAGCTCCCAGACGTGCCATGGCACGTCTCTACTCCTGCTCCCCCTGCTCTCTAACCCCACCACCAGACTTATTCAGCAGACCCTATATTAATCCCGATCGCTCGATGAGAACAGCAGACAACGCGGCTATGCCTGTAATTGTCAAGGCTAATAGAGGGTGTTGACCCTGACTCACGGCAAAGGAGGTGACGATTCCAGCACCCAACCCGGCGGTAACTAAGGCAGTCCAGATATCTTTATTCGTGTTTTTGTGGTACATGCGTATTTTTCGTTAAAGAATTTTACAACTATTCAGACAGGTTTTCTCACCGTACCACTCTCTTTTATTGAACTGAAGTCTCTACTCAATTATTGCAATCAAGGTTTAAATTTAGCTACGTTTCTTAATATAATCTCGATGTTGCACGATTTTGATGGATGATGGTGATGACTTCTATCAAATCCGGTTAATCACTGCCGATATATTCTTGCCCAGGCAATCCAGCAATTGCCAGCCATTGAATTTGTCTGTAATGATGTGTATTCAATTAGACATGATACTTAATCAGATGAGGAGTGACCCAAATGAGCCAAATTAGCCAGTGGAGCAAGTCAGCCGCACTTTTGGTGTTAGGATTTACTGTAGCAAAAGGTTTAACAGCAACGGCTAGTGTAGCCGTTGGCAGTGAACCAACTCCGTTGGTGACCACTTGGGTTCATGCCATGGAGAATGTAGAAGGTAATACTTATAGAAACCTTTTAAACTATCAACCTAGAACATTCCCGTCAACCCTACCTTCCCCGACAAATTCTTTTCTGCTTACTCAAGGGTTGATCGGGCAATGTCGGGCGGCGGCGCGGTCAATTTTTATCTACGCGGAACGTTCAACCGCTAATCCGATTCGCGCTTTACAAGCCGATGAACAAGTCACTCTCGCTGAAGCTAGTGGTAGGAATGGTTGGATCGCGATTGGTTCTCCAATTAGTGGATTTGTTCAGGCGAAAGATCTCAAGCCTTGCGCGGGAAATCCTGCGCCTACGCCATCACCCACACCACCTAACCGTTGTCGCCGAGTAATTTATGAAGAAGATGAAGGGTTAGCGATTCGGGAAAGTCCCAACACGAATTCCGCCAGAGTGGGTGGCGTCTTCTTTGGCGATCGCGTCACTCTTTCTGATCCACCCCAATTTAGATTAGATGACGCTGGACGTGAATGGGTAAGGATTACCTCCCCGACTTCTGGCTGGCTATCCAATGGATTTCCGCAACTGGGCGATATTAATCTGAAGGCGTGTTTCTAAAGGGAACAGGGAACAGGGAACAGGGAACAGGGAACAGGGAACAGGGAACAGGGAACAGAAAATTTGTCTCCCATCTCCCTCATCTCCCCCAGCTCCCCCAGCTCCCCCATATCCCCCGGCTCCCCCAGCTCCCCCAGCTCCCCCAGCTCCCCCAGCTCCCCCAGCTCCCCCAGCTCCCTCATCTCCCCTATCTCCTTCAGTCCACTCGCTCGACATTTCCCGCCTTGACCCAACCTTCTTGTTCACTACCCGATAAGCGTACTCTCTGCCATTTTTGATCATCGCTTTCTTTGAGGATGATAATTTCCTTATTGTAGGCTACGCCACCAATGCGATTGGCATTGAGACTGGGAGAATCGCGCAGGCTTAATCCTTCGGGCCACGTCACCCGTGCCTCATACGCACCAGGGGGTAATTCTTCTGGTTCTGGGGATTCACTGGGAGTGGGGCTAGGACTCGGACTGGGTTTGGGCTTCTGGGCAGATTGAGCGGGTTTCTTCGCCGAATCAGGGGATTTAACGGGCTTCGTTGGTTGTTCTTCGGCAAAAATGGGTTTAGCTGGATTGACTGATAATTTTGTAAAAAAGTAATAGCCGACAGCGCCACCCCCGGCTAATAGGATGGCGATGCCTAGAGTCAAACCGATAAAAAATTTGGCAATACCTGATAAGCTCATAGTGTTTGTTATTGGTTATTGGTCATTATTTGTCAAATAGTTATCGCATTCAAATGTTAGTCAGGGCGGGTTTTGTACAAACGTTACGATCAAGATAAAAAAGAAAGTCCCTAAACCATTGGTGTCAACTTAAGCTCAACCCCTTCTCCCGTGCAACAAAAGCGAAGCATCCTCTGTCCTCCCCCCTCTTGTAGGGGGGAACGAGGGGGGTGGAGAAGGGGTTAGGGGATGAGGGGGAAATGTCGAGGAGTAAATAGACACAGCTTAAAACCTTGCCAGCATTGATTTTCTACCTTAAGTTGACACGGGTGGTTCCTAAACCCGCCCCTACAGACACGCCAGGTTGTTTGAGCGAAGCGAAGGGTCAAAATTCAAAACTCAAAACTTTTAAGTTAAGGCGCATTTAAATTGTTTATTCCCTGTTGTCTGTTGCCTTTTGCCTTTGAGCGATTGAGGTATCCTGATCTAAATGCCGAACAGCTTATTGCAGTTGACGCTGAATCCGACTACTTAAACGATTATCTCTTGACGCCATCCGTGCTTTTCCAGCCGCCGCCCAGTCTTTGAGAAATTGAATTTGTTCTTGGGCGGTACGGGCAAGGGGGACGATTTGGCTGGCGGCTTCTAATATATCATCGGTGGTAAAGTCTCGATTTTGACTAAAGCCAATGTGCATGGCTTCGATCAGGGTTTGTTCAATTTCTGCGCCGGAAAAGTCAGGGGTTTCGTAAGCGAGTCGTTCTAGATCATAGTTCTTGAGGTTATGAGGGCGCAGTCGCCCTAAATGTAGTTCAAAAATCGCTTGGCGTTCCTCTTGAGAGGGTAAGCCAACAAAGAAGATTTCATCAAATCGCCCTTTCCGCAGCATTTCCGGCGGGAGGGCTTGGATATTATTGGCGGTGGCGACAACAAATACAGGGGATTTTTTCTCGGCTAACCAGTTGATGAACGTGCCAAACACCCGACTGGCGGTACCGGAATCGCCTTTGGACTCTACTCCCGCAAAGGCTTTGTCGATTTCGTCAATCCAGAGAATACAGGGGGCTAAAGCTTCGGCGAGTTGAATCATCTGGCGGGTGCGGGATTCAGATTCTCCAACTAAGCCACCAAATAAACGCCCGACATCTAAGCGTAATAGGGGAAGATGCCAATGATGTGCGATCGCCTTAGCGGTTAGCGATTTTCCGGTGCCTTGAATTCCGACTAACAGCAAGCCACGGGGATGGGGTAATCCATATTGTCGGGCGCGTTCGGTAAACGCACCACCTCGGCGCAGTAACCAGTCTTTGAGGTTGTCTAAACCGCCAATGTCGGAAATTCGTTCGCTGGTGGGATAATAGTCTAAGATTTGGGTTTGACGAATCGATTGGCGTTTTTCCTCTAGCACCATTTCCACGTCATCGGGTTGGATTTGTCCCTGCGCCGCGATCGCTCTGGCTAATACTCGGCGTATCCGTTCTAAGGATAACCCTTGACAAGAGCGCACCAGTTCATCTAAAACTTTGTCGCTGAGGGATTGGCTGGTGGCGGCGATTAAGCGGCTAATTTCGGCTTTGATTTCCCCAACATCGGGTAAGGGAAACTCTTGTACCGTCAGCACTTCGGTTAAGTCTGGGGGGATGGCGACTTGGGGGGTAACAATGACGAGGTTTTTCGGCTGGGATTTTAGGAGTCGCGCCAGGTTTTTCAGTTTGCGAGAAACGGAGATATCGTCTAGAAAGCGGTGAAAGTCTCTCAGGATAAAGATAGAAGGGGCGTTGGCGGGGATTTTTTCAACAAACTCTAAAGCCTGTAAGGGATTGCGGCGCCCAAATCCTTGATCATTGGGATTCCCTTGATAGCCATCGACAAAATCCCACAGATAAACCGCCCGTTCACCCAACCGTTGAGCCGCCTGTGCGATCGCGACTTCGGCTCGTTCTTCTTCCAGGGTGGGAATATAAATTAGGGGATAGCGGGCGCGTAGCAGCAGCTCAAACTCATCATTAAAACTCATGGGGTTTTGACGGGAAATGCAACAACTTCAAAGCGAATCAGTCACCACACCTCATTTTACCTGGATTGAATGAAATGAGAGGAGGGCGGGTTTTGTATCCCAGTTAGGGAAAATAATCAATAATTATCCCTAAACCCGCCCCTACCTGGATCTAGGTAAATGACATAAGACGTAGCTTGCTTCTTTTGGGGAAGCGAGTATGACAAATGACAAATGACGAATGACGAATGACCATTAATTACCCTGGCAATTTTCCCTTCAAAATTTCCAGAGCATCCCAACGGCGATCAGTTGGCTTAGTGCTATCATTCTCATCCATGACAATTCCTGGACAGTTGGCGTCACATAACTGTCGGGGTGGAATTTCTAGACACAATTGCTCATAAAGCCAACTATTGGGATCAAAATACCCTTGGGGATGTAAGCTTTCCACTAACTCCTCCAAGGGCGTTTCTCGTTCCAAGATACCCAGCTCCTGTTGCTCGGCGGCTTCATCTAACCAAACCAGTTCCGATACATCCACAGTTAACCGATGATTGTACTGCTGCAAACAACGGTTACAGGCTAGGGTAATAATCGTTTCGGCTTGCGCCGAGACTTCTAAATAATTCCCTTGATGCTTAACTTGCAAGCTTCCTCGCACAGGCGTTAGCGTTTCTAAATCGGGCAGGAATTCATTGACCTGAATCACCTCGGTTTGCTCTGGTAATTTAAGCAATCCAGGAATATAAATTACTTCCATGATGCCACTCCTTTGCTGCCAACAAGCCACCCTTACCCCTGATTTTAAACCCTAATCCTTAGTTAAGGACGCAGACGCACCACCAAGCGACGGTTTGGTTCTTGACCCTGACTGTGGGTTTCTAAATCTTCGCATTCCTGGAGCAACGTATGCACTTGACGGCGTTCTGCGGCGGAGAGCGATCGCAATTCATAATCTTGACCCGTCTCCCGTACTTTCTGTGCCGCCTGATCTGCCAGTATCCGGAGTTCCTCTTGACGCTGTAGACGGTAACCATTGAGTTCAACGGTATACGCCGCCTGATCCGCTAATGGCTTACCGAGGTTAAGCGTTGCATTTGCCAGATACTGTAGCGCATCAAGTACCTTACCATTAACGCCAATCAGGGTTTGAATCTCTGCCTCAGTCAATTGGCTTTGATCAATGGTTAACCAGTAGTTTGCTTTACTATCTTGGTTCTCATCAGTGACGTCCACTGTTGCCGACACATTGGATAAGCGTAGCAACTCTTCTAGCCACTGTTGACCCCGCTGCTGATTACTCATAGTTAACTTGACGCTTTTTTCTTGGAACGTTTCGGTTCAAATGGCAGTGATTCTCGCCCTTCGCCGGACTTGTCCTTGGATTGGGTTTTCTGTTCCGCTTTTTCTTGCTCCTCAACCATTTTTTGGATATTGTCCGGTAGGGGTTCTCGCATCAAAATGAAGGATTGCAGCGTCTGAAAAACGTTAGCAATCACCATATACATCAACACCCCGGCGGGTAAGGGGAAGAAGAAGAACATCCCGGAGAATAAAACTGGCGTAATCTTATTCACCGTATTTTGCTGGGATGAACCGCTAGGAGCATTTTGACCCGTGAGAACCTGGTTCACATACAAACTCACGCCAAAAAATAGAATCATGCCCACAATATCCCAGTGGATTTCGCCATCATCTCCAAAGGCACCCACTCGCCCTAAGGCATTAATAAATAGGAATCCTCGCTCGGCGGCTAGTCCGGGAATTGTCGCCTTTAGGGTGACGTCACCCGGTTCTAAGGCTTCCAGGGTGCCATCTTCGGCAAAGTGTACCTTGTCTTCCCCTTTGGTGATTTCCCATTTAGGCACAATTTTGGTGTCTGGATATTCCTTCTCTAGGGTACTGAGGGATTTCCCTTCAACGGATTGAAAGTCGATTGGGGTTTTCTCCCCCACCACTAACCGATTACCACTGGGTAAGACAGCGGCGACGGGTGAATGAACCCCATCGGCAAAGTAAATATTTTGGGGTTTAGTGGCAAAGGCTTGGGGCTGGATGAACTCCATTTTCTCCCGGGGAAAGATTTGTACATCCACCGTGTAGTTCACATTGGAAAACGGTGATCCCCGCAATGTGGCAAATAGGGCAAATAAGACAGGCATTTGCAGCAGCACAGGGAAACACCCGGCTAGGGGATTACCAAACTCCTGGAAGAGTTTGCTCATCTCCTCTTGTTGTTTTACCTTGTCATCGCCATAGCGTTGCTGAATTTCCTCTTGCCGCTTTTTCATTAAGGGTTGGGTAATTCGCATGCGCCTCATGTTGCGAATGGAGCCTGCGTTCAGGGGATAGAGAGCAAAGCGAATTACCAGGGTCAGTGCCACGATGGCAAGACCGTAGCTAGGCACAATCCCGTAAAAGAAATCCAGGATTGGCAGCATGACGTTGTTGGAAAGAAACCCGATACCAAAATCCATTCGTATAAAGTCAACCTAGGCGCTGTAACGTTTTCTGAATCTAATTTATCGAATATTGGCGGCAATGGGAGGCAATGTCCCGCAATTGCCCCGGCGATTCTCCACGCTTTCACCCCAGGGGGAGGCTTTCAGGCGATCGCCGTCTTGGGCAGCCCAAAGAAATTCAATGGGGAAATGTATCCAAACATACAGAAATTTGGCAAAAATTTCTAATCAGGTTGGCGCTCCTTCAACTTAGAGTTGTCTGAACGAGGTGAGGAGTTCAATTATTCCCCACACCCGACGCCCACGAACATTGCTCCCTTGCTCACTGCCGCTATACTTTAAGCCTTAACGGAATCTAGAGGTTTACCCGTTTTGGCAGAAACTTTTTCACCGATATAATCGTAAATTTCGCGAAACTGAGGCATAGCCCGCAGTTCTAAACGGCTACCATCTTTCAGGATAACCACAATATCGCCCCACAGACCGATACCACGGGGAACTTTCCGCAGTTGAGCAATTTCGGAGTAGATAATATCCGTGCGATCGCGCCCTTGCCATCCCCCTGTCACCGAAATGCGGCGATTTGTCACCCGATAGCGCAACCACAACGCTCGCACAACCGCCCCAATGGTTAAGGGCAGGGCGATAACCGTGAACCCCAACAAAATGTTTATAATCAAATCACCGATATGGGGACCCCCCTCATAATAGGTTTCCTCTTTAATGCCCATTTATTACCTCAGCATCTACCAATAACTGCTCTAATTCTTGCAAAAATTGAGCATAATCGCACTCCAAGGCGCTGGGGCGCACTCCAACTATGACATGCCAACCGGGTGTCAGTCGCGGCAATAATTGGCGCAAAGCCGCTCGTATCTGACGTTTCAGCCGATTACGAACGACGGCTTTTTTACTAACTTTTTGGCTGACGGAAATACCGATGCGAGTGGGAGGTAAATCGGGAGGATTGAGCTGTAACTTGTCTGAACGGAGACCCTTCTCATGGCTAACCTTAGGCAAATGCAAACCTCGCACGGTTAAATGACGTCCATAGCGACGAATTCCTTTTTGGTATACTGCCTTAAAATCTCGCCAATGCTTGAGTCGATTCGCCTGGGGCAACAATTGTTATTTGTCCTTGGTCATTCGTTATTTGTCATTGGTCATTTGTCATTGGTCATTTGTCAAGTCGGGGCGGGTTTATTTACATCTGGGTGCAACTGAAAAGATAGTAGTGAAACCCGCCCCTACACAATCTCCCTCATCTCCCCCAGCTCCCCCGGTTTCCCCAGCTCATCCTGAACCTTGACAAGATAACACTACACCGCTAGACGATAACGTCCTTTACTGCGGCGGGCTTTAATGACCGTTCGACCGTTTTTGGTTCGCATGCGGGCGCGAAATCCTGATTTGCGTTTTTGCTTGCGGTTACTACCGCCTAATGTACGTTTTGTCATGGTTTATTGTTTATCGCGCTACATCTTTTAAGTTTGGAAAACAGGGAGAAAGCGAAAGTCGTTATACTACTTTACCCTGTTTACCAAAGAATCACGATCTACTATCGTAACATTCCAACCGCCTAACTAATCGTCAGAATCCAGGTTCCCATATAACGGGGTAGGGGAACATCACCGGGAGTCCACACTAGGCATTCAAAATAAAAGGTACCGCCAAACCGGGGATTTTTCACATTAGACAACACAATCTCCACCTTCTCCTGGGCTGGAACTGGCTCCTGCATATAAATCTGGATCTGGTAATTCTCTTTATCCCAGTCCACTTCAGCAATGGGTAGTGATTCGCCGTCAACTCTTACCTCAATCCGATCTGTGTCAAATTTTCCGGTGTAATAATCTGGATAACGAACGACAAACTGCTGCACCGCCAATTCCATCTTCTTGCTGGGAATCCTCAGGTAGTATCGATCCCATTGATTAGCTCGACCCCCAAACCCCAGATAGTACCTGAGGATATTTTCCCGTTGCACACCGCTAAATATAGTGAGTCCGGGATTACTCTGAGCTAATGTCCGAACAGCTACACCAGTGAATAAACAGCCTGTTAAGGCAACGGCTGAAACGAAGCGTCCTAGAGGAGATTTGCGGATAAACATAAATGGGGAACCTTTCGCTGTAAAAAAAACTAAGATTTTTACTAAACTTTACAGTCTTTGACTGTAACAGATTTTAGTCCTACCGTAGTCGGGCGATGGTGCAGACGCTCAAGAGGTGGGAAAAGTGCCTGGGGGCGCTGAGAGAGTTGAGGGAGCAATGTAGAGACGTAGCATGCTACGTCTGGAAGCTGAGGGAGCTGGGCTTAGAGAGAAGTGAGTCTGACCTGCTTGACTCTCGGCTTTGACTCCGCTAAAGTGTCTGGCAGCTTATAGTCACTCTCTGTCTAGTTCGTCATATCTGTAGTTAAATATACACAAATTTCGGAAAAACCTGCTCATACTTCTGATTATTACCAAAAAATGGCGATCTATAGCTATCCAGATTATCAAATTAATCGACATTGAGCTAGGTGTATTGAGTGCGCTAAACCTGTCACACTTTTAATTTGATATAACTCTCAGGGGAATTCTACTAGCCAGTTCGGATGAAAGCTTTAACCAATAGAGTATGGATGAAAAACTCCACTGAATTGCCCTCAAGACAGACAAATTTTTCCAGGCACAGATCGCTTAGATAGTGTTGATGCAAAAGGAAGGCACAAGGGCTATCATGACATAAAAATACGACCTTCGTCTGTATGGCATTAGCCTAACGACCAAGGCATAGTTTTTTCGGTTAGTCTATAAGGAGTTTTCATGAAAATAGCACTGGTTAAAGAAATTGAAGTGGGCGAAAATCGGGTCGCCCTGATTCCGGACATTGTTGCCCGTTTGGTCAAACAGGGCTTAGAGATTTGGGTGGAAAATGGTGCGGGAGAGGCATCGTTTTTTAGCGATCGCGCTTATGAGGATGCGGGAGCTACTCTAGTCTCAGATCCAGGTAAACTCTGGGCTGAAGCTGATGTCATCGTCAAAGTGGGCATCCCCAAAGATGATGAAATCAACCAAATGCGGGAAGGCTCAACATTAATTAGCTTCCTGAGTCCCTTGGGGAAACCAGAGGTTGCCCAGAAACTGGCAAATCGCCAAGTGACTGCCTTCAGTATGGAGCTGATTCCCCGTACCAGTCGCGCCCAGAGTATGGATGCGCTGTCTTCCCAAGCCGGGGTAGCCGGGTACAAAGCGGTACTGATTGCCGCCGCCGCGTTACCGAAATTCTTCCCCATGTTAACCACAGCCGCAGGAACAATCAAACCCTCAAAAGTGTTTATCCTGGGTGCAGGTGTAGCTGGACTGCAAGCGATCGCGACTGCCCGACGCTTGGGTGCTATGGTAGAAGCCTTTGATATTCGTCCGGCGGTGAAGGAGGAAGTACAAAGTCTGGGAGCCAAGTTTGTTGAGGTCGATCTCCAAGAAGATACTGTGGCTGAAGGCGGGTATGCCAAGGAAGTCTCTGACACCGCTAAACAGCGCACCCAAGAGGTAATCGCTGAACACGTCAAGCAGTCGGATGTGGTGATTACTACCGCCCAAGTTCCGGGCAAAAAAGCCCCCTTACTGGTGACGGAGGAGATGGTTCAGCAAATGAGTCCGGGTTCAGTGATCGTGGATCTCGCCGCTGAACAAGGTGGAAACTGTGCCGTTACTGAAGCCGGGAAAGATATTGTCCGTCATGGCGTGACTGTTATTGGTCCAATTAATGTCCCCGCGTCCATGCCCACCCATGCCAGCCAGATGTACGCCAAGAATATCTCAACCTTATTACAGTACCTGGTCAAAGAGGGACAGTTACAACTCAATTTTGAGGATGATATTGTAGACAGCACCTGTATTACCCATGCGGGTGAAATTCGCAATCAGCGGGTGAAAGATGCTCTGTCTCAAATGAGTACAACCGTCTAAATGTAGATATAGGTTAGGTTCAGGTTGATCATTGGGTTTTTCCTCATAAATCATGAACAATAAACCATGAACCCTAAAAAAGGAGAAAAAGATGACTACCACATTCATTGCCAGTTTATTTGTCTTTGTCTTAGCCGCCTTTGTTGGTTTTGAAGTGATCAACAAAGTGCCACCCACCCTACATACTCCCTTGATGTCTGGGGCAAATGCCATTTCCGGGATTGCCGTCATCGGCGCATTGCTCATCTCCGGATCGAAGGAATGGAATGTCACCGTCATTTTGGGTTTAGTGGCTGTTGTGCTAGCCACGGTTAACGTGGTGGGCGGTTTCCTGGTTACGGATCGCATGTTGCAAATGTTTAAGAAATAAGAGAGGTGAGCGCATGACCGACTTTCTACCGACTGGGATTGAACTGACGTATTTAGTCGCAACCGGATTATTTATCTTTGGGCTGAAAAAGCTGGGATCACCAGCGACAGCACGCCAAGGAAATGTTTGGGCTTCGGTGGGGATGCTGCTAGCTGTGGTGGCAACTCTGCTGAACCAACAGGTCTTAAATTATCAAATGATTTTGGTGGGGATCGCCATCGGTGCTGTCATTGGTGTGACGGCAGCGTATAAGGTGGCGATGACTGCTATGCCTCAGATGGTAGGCTTGCTGAATGGGTTGGGTGGTGCCGCCTCAGCCTTAGTCGCGATCGGGGAATTTTGGCGCTTGCTGAACGCGGGTCAAGGTGTACCTTTAGGGTCTACGATTACCGTGATTCTGGGTGTGCTAATTGGTGGAGTTACGCTCACCGGGAGCTTTGTCGCATTTGGCAAGTTACAGGGGTTGATTACGGGTAAACCCGTAAAGTTTCCCTTGCAGCAAGTATTTAATGCTTTACTCCTGATTAGCTTTTTGGTCTGTAGTGGTTACCTACTCGTGACACCGGACAATACGACCATCTTTCTGGCGATGGTGGGTATCTCCTCAGTGTTAGGGATTTTCTTTGTCCTCCCCATTGGCGGCGGCGATATGCCTGTGGTGATCTCACTGCTGAACTCGTTTTCCGGGTTAGCGGCGAGCGCGGCGGGTTTTGTCGTGATGAACGATATGCTGATTGTGGCTGGGGCGTTAGTTGGGGCTTCCGGTTTAATCCTGACCAATATTATGTGTAAGGCGATGAACCGTTCCTTACCTAACGTGCTATTTAGTGCCTTTGGTAGCGGTGAAGTCAAAGGCGGTGCTGGTGGTGCCGGTGGCGTCGGTGACAAAGTTGTCCATAGTATTGATGCCGAAGAAGGGGCAATGATGTTGGGCTATGCCCGCTCCGTGGTCGTTGTTCCAGGGTATGGGATGGCAGTGGCTCAGGCACAACATACAGTGCGCGAATTAGCCGATCAGCTTGAAAAACTCGGCGTTGAGGTCAAATACGCCATTCACCCAGTTGCGGGTCGGATGCCGGGACACATGAACGTCCTTTTAGCCGAAGCGAATGTCTCTTATGACTATCTCTACGACATGGATGACATCAATCCTCAGTTTGATAATACGGATGTTGCCCTCGTCATTGGTGCCAATGATGTGGTAAATCCAGCCGCTCGTAGCAATAGCAGTAGTCCGATTTATGGGATGCCGATTCTCGATGTCGATAAGGCAAAGCACGCGATCGTGATTAAGCGAAGTATGAGTACGGGCTTTGCTGGTATTGAAAATGAGTTGTTCTACGGCGATAAGACCATGATGCTATTTGGTAGCGCCAAGGATGTTGTGGGGCAGCTTGTGGCTGAGGTGAAGCAGCTTTAATTAACCTAGGGGCGGGTTTGACGATGATCATTTTTGCCATCCGAATGTGACTCAACCCGCCCCGACAATCGAATCATGGCAGGTGTTGTTGAGAGGTTATTGGTGGGAAAGGGCGGGTTTTGTTGAACGGTTATCGGTGAATAGCGGAATTTAGTCCCTAAACCCGCCCCTACAGAACATTAAATCCTATCCAGAAATGTCGGTAGGATAATCGGTGTGAACGGCTTCTAGCTTCTTTTGCCAGACAACTCATCACCAGATTTTCCAGGGCTTTGGGCAATTTCAAATCCGGTTTTGCGGCTTCAAAGCGGCGCGGTGGGCTGAAGTGATGGGCTTTGTACCATCCGCCAAAGGAATTCGATTCGCCCACAATGGGCATTTCGCCGGTGAGCATCTCAAACATCATCACGCCCAGACTGTAAATGTCAGAGCGGTTATCGAGTTCCCGTCCCTCCATTTGCTCGGGGGAACAATAGGCTAATGTCCCCATAAACGAATGGGTTTGCTCGCTATTGGACTGGATCAGCTTGGCAATGCCAAAGTCAAGAATTTTTACCAGTTCTCCAAAGGAGGCGTCTTCAACCACCAGGATATTGCTGGGTTTAATATCGCGATGAATAATTGGGCTAAGTTCACCTTCGATCACGATTCCCTTATGAGCGCATTGCAGCCCTAAACTAATCTGACGGCTAACATTGAGAAAGCGAGGTAAGGGGAGGGATTGCTCGCGAATGATTTCACTTAAGCCACTGCCTTCCAGGAACTCCATGACGTAAAACGAAATGTCATTTTCATCCACGCCATAGTCCCGGACGCGCACGATATGATTACTTTTTTCCCCAAGTAGCGCACAGATTGTTGCTTCTCGCTCAAAGCGATCGCGCATTTTTTGGTTGAGCAAGGTTTGGGATATGAATTTGACAGCGACAATCACGCCGCCAAGTAACATATCTTTAGCTTTATAAACTTGACCCATAGCGCCCTGACCTATCAACCCAACGAGTTGATAGCGGTTGGCGAGTATGCGACCATGATTAGGGTCTTTTGTCATGATTGGTTTAGTGAGAGCTTGGAGCAGTTGTGAACGATACCTATTTACCAGTTTGACCCAAGCGCAATTCGGCAAGTAGCATTCAATTGAACTAGACCCAATAACTCACTCGGTTACTCGTTCCATTGTGCCATTATGACCAGCTATAGTTCATCGCTTTATTGAGCGCTCAACGGGAGCCACACCTGTGGTAAACCGAAATCCATTAACTCAATAAGTTTCATAAGTCAAGGATAACGTAGAATTTATCAGTCTATCCCGGACTATATCTTGCTACGCTAACACACCAAAAGCAGGTAAAACGTCACAGATTTTTAGGACGGTCAAATCCCAGTGAGTGATTTCATGAACCGGAAAGGAATACAAGCAGAACAGTTGCTAACCAAAGTGGAGGCTCGAAGCCCCATTACTTCAGTGCGGAGTGCTGAGTGTTGATACTTCACACTTTATACTTCTGATTATAGGCTTGTGCTATCCAGGCTGTCGTTCTAGCGTTGCTTCCATTGTGCTGGTCAGATAATGACCTGCCATGATGCTACTGGAGAGGTAGTAGGTATTATCATCAAGTTGGTGTCGGGTTTCAAAACCACTACGTCTTTGGCGATCGCTTAAAACCCAATAGCGTTGCACAATTGATTCTGGAGCGATCCAACCCTCGCCCTCAACACGACCCAAAACACTATGCTGTAAGACGAAGGTATACTGCCGTTCTCCGGCATCAAGACGCCCCCGATATTGGAAAGAAATATCCTCGCGCTCATCGTCGGGAAACACCAGCTTGGTTACCATCGTAAACCAGTTTTCTCGACCCCAAGCAACAATTGTTTTCCCTCTCACGCTGAGAAGCGATCCATTGCGCTCCAGCCAATTTCCCTGGAGTGTCCAGCGTCCTGCCTCCATTAAAAAGGTGTGAGCCACAGCGTTACCCTTTGCCTCTAATTGAATAGTGCTGGTTGAATTTGTCCTCCACTATGGCACAATGCCTGACCAAGCAGATTGCCAAAATCGTAGTCATTAGGATAAAAAAATAGGCAATTGTGTTTCAGTATTCAGTGTAGTCCCAAGTGGGCAAGAAATGGTTGATTCTGAGTGAATTATTTAGGATGGCGCGATATTACCCAAACGTACCGCCTGCTTCGCCCCCGTAACTGGCGGTAGATTCCCGCAAATGCCCAAGTCTCGCCAATAGGCTAAAACGGCAAAGGCGATCGCTTCTTTGAAATCTCCACTCACCCCAGCCTGATCCGTTGTTTGTATCTGTACGGATTGTAACCGGGAATGCATGCGCTGTTTGAGATAACGATTGCGGCTACCCCCACCACATAAGAATATCTGGTCGGGCTTCTTCGGTAAAAAGCGACGATAGCTGTCCTCTATAGACGCGACGGTGAGTTCGGTTAGGGTTGCCAATAGATCAGCCGGACTCAGAGAATAGGCTTGACTCTCGGCAATACATTGGTGTAAATAATCCCAGCCGAATAATTCTCGCCCTGTGGATTTAGGCGGGGGTTGCTGGAAAAAGTCGTGGCTTAACCATTGGTTGAGCAGGGGTTGACAAACGGTTCCCTGTCGCGCCCAGTTTCCGTCTTGGTCATAGGTTTGACTCCCCTGGGTAAAATGCTGTACAGCTAAATCCAACAGCGTATTTCCCGGTCCTGTATCCCAACCACTGACCAAATCTAACCAATTTCCTTGACAGGGAGGGAGGTAAGTAACATTACCTATGCCGCCGATATTTTGGATACATCGGTGCTGAGTCGGGGAGGAGAGCAAACAAGCATCAATTTTGGAGACTAAGGGCGCTCCTTGACCCCCAACCGCAATATCAGCGATACGGAAATTACTGACTGTTTTAATCCCTGTGGCGTGAGCAATAACCTCTCCCCGTCCTAACTGAAGACTATAGCCTAAAGGGGTGCAGGGGGGCGGAGGGGTTGAGGGGTTGAGGGGTGGGGGAGCAGGGGGACGATGGTAAACGGTTTGACCGTGGGAACCGATCAGCGTAGCGGCGGGTGGGTGGTGTTTTTGGATAGCTTGGGCGGCTTGAGCAAATTGTCGCGCGATCGCATCATCTAATCCAGCGAATTCTGCCATCGATATAGAACCACCAGCACAGAGATTAAGGATTTGCGATCGCAGTTTTTCGGGGTAGGGATACGTCGCTCCCGCCAATAACTCCACAGTTAAATCGGATTCGGAAC
>NZ_JAVJQN010000119.1:0-11121 GCF_040218245.1 Coleofasciculus sp. E1-EBD-02
CTTCCCCTGCTTCCCCTGCTTCCCCTGCTTCCCCTGCTTCCCCTGCTTCCCCTGCTCCCGCCGCTTCCCCATCACCTTATTTCCGACAATTATCACAATGTCCACATTTTAATCCCATCGCCTCCTTTTTAAACCCAAACGCCTTTAATAAAAACTGCCAACGACATTGACGGGTTGTCAAGTATTGTGTCATCAATTTCTGTACTTGGACTTGATGGGAACTTAAGTTCGCCAAAGCGCGGGAATCGGGGGATGGGTGTTTGTGATAATGAAAGGGATCTTGCCATTCCAATTGTTCTGCACTGTGCAGCAGGGCTAATGCAACCTCTCCCTGGCGAAATTGTTGGCTGACAGCGGCTACATTTCCCTGTTCGGGTAGCTTTTTGACTAAACGCTGGGCATCTTGGTATTGCGATCGCATCTGATCAACAAAAAATTGACGCTTTTGCTTATCCTCTGAATTTAACCACCCTGTTGGCTCACTGATCAACGTCAGCGCATCTGCGGGTTTACCATCGCGTCCACCCCGACCGACTTCTTGGATATATTCTGATAATAATTGGGGGGGCTGAAAATGTACCACCCACCGCACATTGGGCTTATTGATGCCCATCCCAAAGGCGCAGGTACACACTACAAATTGAGTTTTGCCACTCAGCCAACTCTGTTCAATCTCTCGCCGTTCTTGGGAACTTAACCCGGCGTGGTAGGCGGTTGTCGCATATCCCCGTTCCCTAAACCATTGGGCTAATTCCTCGCCATCTCGCCGCGAACGGACATAAACTAACCCCGATTGCCGATTTCTGGCTTGGATGAAGCGTAACATCTTCTGGCGGCGTCCCCGTGGTGTCCAGACGATTTGCACGTCTAGGTTGAGGTTTTGGCGATAGGGACTGATTAAAAAGGCTTGGGGGTGTTGTAATTGCAACACCTGGCTGATGGTGTCTTGGGCGCTGGGATCAGCCGTCGCCGTAAATGCTGCGATCGGGATTTGGCTGCCCGGTGGCTTAGACTTGAGTAGGGTGGGTCGTACTGCCCCTAGGCGTCGATATGCAGGTCGAAAGGTATCACCCCATTGAACCAGACAATGTGCCTCATCGAGAATTAATCCATTAATTTTTAGATGGGGCTGAGAGAGTCGTTCCCAGACAGGCGCACTTAATAGGGTTTCTGGAGAGAGGTAGAGTAATCGGAGTTCCTGGTTTTCTAGGGCTTGCAGGGTTTTTCGGCGTTGTTGCGGGGTTAATTGACTATGTAACAGGGCGGCGGGTAAGTTGCGATCGCGTAATTCTTGTACTTGATTTTCCATTAAAGCAACTAATGGGGAAACCACCAAGGTTAATCCGGTTTGTAAGAGGGCGGGAAGTTGAAAACAAATTGATTTCCCCCCACCTGTGGGTAACACAATCAGTGCATCTCGCCCTTCCAAAATACTCCGAATAATCTCACCTTGAGGCGGACGGAAATTATCATATCCCCATATTTTTTTAAAGGCGATGCGGACATCGTTCCAGGATGTGGTTTCGGTCATGCTCATGGGTATGCAGAGAGGTTAGGGACAGGTGTAGATATCTGAACCTGATACTTGTTTGTCTTTAAACGTTAATTTTTACTGACTAAGGGAACAATAGTTTCGGGTTCTCTAGTCAATTACTACCCTAGCATAAGACTGTTTCCAACTAATTTTATCAAGTTGGCTTAAAGTTTTTGTTAAAACTCTTCTAAAAATAAGAGCAATAAAGCTTAATTATTTTTTAAGGTTAATGGTTGTTTTGTATGTCAATAAAGGTTAGTCCGGAAGCGTTTCTCGCCGCCTATAGCGATTATATAGTGATTGTAGGGATAACCGAGGCGGATATCCAGGACTTAGACCATTATCCGATAAGCGATCGCCTTTTGGCACAGGTACTGAGTCAGATTCTGACTCTTAATCCCGTGGTGGTGGGGTTAAGTTTGTTTCGCGATGTTCCGGTGAATTATGGGGAAACTCGTAGAGACGTTCCGGTGGAACGTCTGACCGTGGAACATTCAGCAAACTAGCCTCCCCATCGGCTGGCTGAATCACCATAAACCCACCCCCGCCAATATTCCCACAACAGGGATGAACCACGGCTAAAGCATACCCCACCCCCACCGCTGCATCAATCGCATTTCCCCCCGATAGTAAAATTTCTTGTCCCACCCGCGACGCTTCCTGATGCGCCGTCACCACCATCCCCCGTTCCCCCTGTACCGCTTCCGTCTGTTGGGGATAAGAGGGAAACAGCCGACAACTCGTCCAACTGAGTATCCCATATAGATAATCTAACGGATGATAGAGGCTGCGTGCGATCGCCATATCCAATCCAATCGCTGCAACCATGGATGCGATAATCAATAGCAGGATTTTCTTTTTGCGTGTGAGTTTCATGGCATGACTGAATGCCCAGTAAGCCCGATATTAAACCGGAAACCGAACTACTATCCGTTACTATGACTCGAACTCGCCTATTTTCCCAACTTACCCTAACGGTTGTCACCCTTGTCGGATTAACCGTTACCTTACCTCCCCGAATCAATCCCTTGACTGTCTCACCCGTATTCGCCCAAACCCAGAATACCTCAAAGACTGAAGCCGATAGACTATTACAGCAGGGAACTCAGCAATTGCAAAGGGGTCAAATTCGGGAAGCGATTGAGTCTTGGCAAACATCTTTATCGATTTATCAAGAAATTAGCGATGAACAAGGTGTCGCTAACTCCATAGTGAGTTTGGGAATAGCTTACGACAATCTCTCTCAGTACGAGAAAGCGATTGAATTTTATCAGCAGGCTTTATCAATTTATCAGGACATTGGTGATAGACAAGGTGTCGCTGGTTCCTTTGTGAGTTTGGCAAATAGTTATGATGCTCTCTCCCAACACCAAAAAGCAATTAATTTTTATCAGCAAGCTTTGTCAATTTTTCAGGACATTGACTATAAGCTAGGTGAAGCGAACTGCCTTCTAAATTTAGGATTATCTTATATAAACCTGTCTCACTATGATAAAGCCATTGAACTTATTCAGCAAGCCTTATCAATTTTCCAAGAACTTGGAAACAACCGGGGGCGAGCCAATTCGATCAACAATTTAGGACTTATTCATCAACATTTATCCCAACATGATAAAGCCATTGATTTTTTTCAACAATCTTTGCCTATCTATCAAGAAATTGGGGATAAAAGAGGTATAGCTCGTTCCCTCAATAATTTGGGACTTGCTTACAGCAATCTCTCTCAGTATGAAAAATCGATTGATTTTTTTCAACAATCTTTAACTCTCTATCAGCAAATTGGCAACAGACAAGGTGTGGCTGGTGTTCTCGTCAATTTGGGAGTAGCTTACAGCAATCTCTCTCAGTACGATAAATCAATTGATTTCTATCAGCAGTCATTGTCTATTTTTCAAGAAATTGGTGATATAAAAGGTTTGGCAAATTCCCTCATGGGTTTGGGAATAATTTATGCCAAAAATTCTGAATACGAGAAAGCCATTGAATTTTATCAGCAGTCATTATCTATCTTTCAAGAAATTGGTGATAGACGAGGCGAAGCTCAAATCCTTGGTAATTTAGGAATGGCTTATATCCAAATTAATCAATACGATAAAGCCGTAGAATTTAATCAAGAATCTTTATCTATTTTTCAAGAAATTGGTGATAAATTTGGTGAATTTAAATCCCTCTACAATTTAGGATTAACTTACCGCGCTCTGGGACAAGAACAGAAAGCCAGAGAATTCTTTGAGGAGTCTCAAGCCATTAGACAAGAAATCGGGATAGATTAGGATAAAGACTAGATATAAATAATAAGTTATAGAATGAAGTGCGATTGCATCCCGTAACCTCAAACCGTATTCGCGCAATTCAGATGAATATTATTATAGAATTACGGATGAACAGACAGGGTGAAACTTGTTTACCAATCCTGAATCGTGTGAGTCATGAAATGGAATCCAGCAAATATCCTCACCCTACTGGCACTACTAACCCCCCCTAGCCACGCCCAAATTATCCCCGATTCCAGCTTACCCATCAACTCCCAAGTTAACCCAGAATCCAACCAACTCACCATCACTGGCGGCACCCCCATCGGCACCAACCTCTTTCACAGCTTTACTGACTTTAACACCAATCCCGGAAACGCCGCCTATTTTACCCCAGCCACCGGAATTGAAACCATCATCAGCCGCGTCACCGGAACCAATCCCTCTCAGATTCTGGGAACATTAGCTTAAACAGCTTCTTTTACGAATTCTTGGTTTTGATCAACTTGTTTGAGTGCCATTTCCAAATCTGTGGTAAGCTGTTGAGCACCTTTTTTCGCCGACTGACTGCAATACTTGGCGACATCTAAAGCCGATCCAATCTGAATGTCAATATCAGAACCTCGCTGAGGAACAGGTTCGCTATAACGGATGCTAACGGGTACAATTTTTAATCCCAAACCCGGTTGATTAGATTCGGCTTGCAGGGCAATTCTCGCCATACCGGGTTTAAGTGGATTAACCTCACCATGGCGAAAAATATTACCTTCGGGAAACATAACTAGGGCTTCGCCACGACGCAGGAGTTCAACACTGTGGCGGATACTGCTGATTCCCGGTTGTTTCGTATTCACCGGAAACCCACCCATGCGGCGGATAAACCAGCCTTGTAATCCTTTCATTTCATCTTGCGACACCATAAACCGCAAATCCCGTCCTGTGACAGGTTTCCCAGCGGCATAAGCCATGGTTAACCCATCCCAACGCGATCGATGGGTGGGTGCTAAGATAACTGGACCCGTTTTGGGAATGTTGTCTTGTCCCCTCACTTGCAGCCGCCCAAAATAAATAGGCATGAGGATACGGCGACCCAAGGGATAGAGGATGGAGGTTAACAAAGGGGATACACTGGAGTTGACGGGAACTATTTTGGCGGAATTGACCGTCTTTGAATCAGGCTTGTCCAAGTTGGAGGGGGTTTGGTTCTGTTCACGGGATTGGAGTTGCATCATAAGGGATTCGGTTTTTGGTGTGTTTCGACTCTCCACTCTTACCTTATGAGGTCTGACTACCCCTGTCGTCTACTGAAGGGACAGTTCTGTTAATGTCATGGTTAAGCGTTGATTGTCGATCGCGCTGGCGTCGTTGGGCAAACCAGGATTTCAGATACTCTCGACATTCGGTTTCCATAATCCCAGCCAAGACGGGTAAGCGATGGTTGGAGTAAGCGCTATCAGGACTATTGGCAACAGTGCGGATTGTGCCCGTTTTGGGATCATCGGCGCCATACACCAGCAAACCCAGCCGCGCCAAGATAATCGCCCCAGCACACATGGCGCAGGGTTCTAAGGTGACATAAAGGGTGCAGGTGTTTAAATGCCAGGTGTTTAAGGCTTGTCCGGCGGCACGTAGGGCGAGGATTTCTGCGTGGGCGGTAGGATCGCGATCGCGTTCTCGCCGATTTTCGCCGGTGGCGATGAGGTTATCCTGATTATCAATAATTACTGCACCAACAGGGACTTCCCCCACTTCCCCCGCCGATTTTGCGATCGCGAGGGACCTGTTCATCCAGTGGCGATGCTTTTGATAGGCAACGTGATTAATAGGCGGTAACATTTAGAGTAGATATATGAAGAAACTTTAAAACACCCCTTGGCGACTTTACCCTAATGGGAACTAAAAGCGTATACTCTCAGAATCAATTGAGTCATTCAGCGTCTGCGGTTCCCCCAGCTTCCCAGACGCGCCATGGCGCGTCTCTACATGCTTCCCCTCACCACAATACTTATTCAGCCAGCCCTAACTATTTGGGTTTTCTGGTGCTGTGGATTATTTTACTCGTACCATCTCTCACTGGATGTGGGATTAATCCCAAGACAGAAGCTGGGGCGCAACCCAAACCCCCTGGTGCAGAAGAGAAAACCAGTACAGCCGTAAACGTCGCGATCGCAGAAACGGGATGGGTGATCGAACCCATAGAATATAAAGGTAACACTCAACCCCTGCGGGATATCTCGCTGCGATCTCAAATCGAAGGGCGGGTGTTGAATCTAGCGGTTGATATTGGCGATCGGGTGCAACAAGGACAAATTTTAGCCCAGATTGACGACGCTTTATTACAAATAGCTGTAACGGAAGCCCAAGCTGAACTCGCCGCCCTCAAGTCAGAAGTCGCCCGCGCCCAAACCCAGGTAGGAAATGCCCAAGCCAGGGCAGAACAAGCCCGGTTAGAATTGCAGCAAGCTAAAGTTGATGCAACACGGTTACAAAACCTGGCGCAAGAAGGCGCAATTTCTCGACAAGAAGCCGAATTAGCCCAAACCGCCGCCGCCACCGCCCAACAAAACCTGCAAGCCACCCTCAAACAAATTCGCACCGAACAACAAGCCGTTGCTGCTGCACAAGAGAGAGTTAAGGCGCAGCAAGCTATTTTGGCTGAAAATAAAGAACGTCAATCCTATGCGTTACTCGCCTCCCCGATTAACGGTGTGGTATTAGAACGAATCACTGAACCGGGGAATTTAGTCACACCAGGAAGTGAATTGTTGAAGTTAGGGGATTTCTCTCAGGTAAAAGTAGAAGTTCGGGTTTCAGATCGAGAATTAGCGGATATTCAGGTGGGACAATCGGTAACGGTGCAGTTAGACGCCCTTACCCATGAATCCTTTGCCGGAAAAGTGACCCGAATTTCGCCAGCGGCGGATAGTGAAGCCTTACAAATCCCTGTAGAAGTGACGATTCCCAACCCGAATCGTCAAATTGGGAGTGGACTTTTAGCCCGAGTTAGCTTCACCCCAAATACCCAAGCCCAAGTCGTTGTTCCGCAAACAGCGTTAGAGGTTGGCGGAGAGTCGGGGCGTGGAGAGACTCAGACGGCGAAAACGACTAAAACCTCAGGGAAAGAAACCGTATTTGTCGTGGTGGAAAATGGGGGTGAGTCTAAAGTTAAAGCCCGTCAAGTAGAAATTAGCGATCGCGCTAAGGGTAGAGTGGCTATTGTATCCGGTTTAAAGCCAGGGGAACGGTTTGTGGTTCGCAGTGATGCGCCGTTAAAGGATGGCGATACAGTGCGCTTGAGTATTTTATCAGCAAGTTAGAGAAGGCTCTTTTTAGGTTGGGTTTAGGAATGTAGACGAAGCCTTCTCGGAGAGTAACCCCATAAACCACGGCGATTGAAATCGCTGCTACACAAACAAAGTCCGCCTACGCGGACTAATTTCTAACGGGAGTATTGATATCATGTCCGATAAAAACACTTGAAACGATGGTACTTCTATATTAGTCCACTAAAGTGGACTTGAGCTATTAGCCCGGAGTTTGAACTCCGGGCGAGCCTTATTCAGCAGACCCTATTGATATCATGTCCGATAAAAACACTTGAAACGATGGTACTTCTATATTAGTCCACTAAAGTGGACTTGAGCTATTAGCCCGGAGTTTGAACTCCGGGCGAGCCACTTATTCAGCAGACCCTATTGATATCATGTCCGATAAAAACACCTGAAACGATGGTACTGCTATATTAGTCCACTAAAGTGGACTTGAGCTATTAGCCCGGAGTTTGAACTCCGGGCTTCGGGCAGATGTCGGGGCTATTTAATTAACACAACTTGTTTAAAAACACAACCTAATCTAAATAGGTTTTCTCCTCAATCTCTCAAATAGCCTGATCACAGGCGTTACAGTTAAGAAAATAGGCGCAATCTAAGAAAAAACCATGTCTCAAACCACGATTGAATCGGCTCCTGTTGATTTAGCTTTACCGCCAACCCAGTATGACTTACCCTGTGATGACGATATTCCCATGGAAACTCAGCGACATTTTCTGCAAATGCAAATACTTAGGGATACTCTCGTCGCGTGGTTGGCTCAACGAGAGGATGGCTATGTTGGCGGTAATATGTTCCTCTATTTCAGTGCGGCTCAAATCAAAAACCAAGACTTTCGCGGTCCTGATGTCTTTGTCGTGTTGGGAGTTCCCAAAGGTGAACGACTCAGTTGGGTTGTGTGGGATGAAGGCAAAGCACCGGATGTTGTGATTGAGTTAATTTCTGATAGTACAGCCACCAAAGATAAAACCGAAAAGAAACAAATTTACCAAGATAAAGTGAGAGTCCCGGAATATTTTTGGTACAATCCTTTTGATTCAGAAGATTGGGCTGGATTTAGTTTACAAGGTGGTATGTATCAACCCATGAATTTGGATGAACAAGGACGATTTGTCAGCCAAGTATTAGGTTTAGCGTTAGTGCGTTGGCAAGGTTCCTATAAAGACATTCAAACAACCTGGCTGCGTTGGGCGACATTAGCGGGAGAGTTGTTACTCACTCCTGAAGAAGAAGCGGCACAAGCTCAACAACAAGCTGAACAGGCTCAACAGCAAGCTGAACAAGCTCAACAACGAGCCGAACAAGTGGCTGAACGCCTACGAGAAATGGGAATTGATCCGGATGAGGTTGAAAAGATTTAAGCCATGAACTAAAGTTCTGGCTCAAAGCTTAAACCCGTTAAAACGGGTTGAAAGTCTTACCTCGTAGGGTGGGCATTGCCCAGCAGCCAAAATTTCAGTACCATTCATAATCTTTAGGGTCAGATTATCGATGCAAGAACTTTCGGGTGCTGCGGGTGGAAGTTGGCGAATCATTGATGAAGTATTTGACTCAACTGTTGTGCTACAGCAAGATAATCTATCCTGCGCTCCAGCTTGTGGTGAAATGCTACTTAAAGAGTGGGGAATTAATGATATTACCCAGTCAGCGATCGCGGCTGAGACTGGAGTACCTGTAGATGTAAGATATCTAGCTCTTACCCTGAATCAACTGGCTCCCAGTAATATTGGAATATGGCGTGGTGGTAATTTTGGGGTTGAGCTAGCAGAAATGCCAACTCTCCTGAAGAGATTAAGTGTGAAAGGTTCGTGGGCAGCAGAAATGAAAGAATTTGGCAATCCTATCGCTCATCTGGTGATTGTTGATGGGTTTGATGAAGCTGGAAGATTACGGATTCGAGACCCTTGGAATGGCACTCGATATAAAATGGAGGAAGCAGAATTTTTGAATTATTGGAATACACGAGGCGTTTACTTGGAGAAAAACGTATGAAGACAAGTTTACTTTCAATTCAGCCTGTAGAAGGAACAAATGAATTTAAAGTTCTGATGGTGATTGGTGATAATCGCCAGCAATTTACTTTTACGGTTGAGCATCCTGAACAAGAATCATTTACGGTTATTGGTGGAGATATTAATTTCTGTAAGTTTTTTAGGTTCAATCAACATATATCAGCTAAAGTAGGGGACTTAGTTGGGCAATTTGAGCAGGGTAAAATCGTGGAATTACCTGTGAATGTGGGTAATTTTTATACTCCAGAAGCAGCGATGGAACGGCAAAGTAATTTCTGCCAAAGGGAGCGGGTTTGAGGCTTGATTGTTGAATTTCTTAGGACAATGTTCTATGTCATCAGATTTAGGCACAAACATCACATATTGTAGGGACACGGCAATGCCTTGTCCGTGTCAACTTAAGGTAAATAGCAGGGAAAGCGGGGGGTGTAGGGGAGCGATCGCGTGTGATGATTCATCCTTTGATTTTCCAGGATAATGCTATAGTCAGTAGGCGTTTGCTCTAGTACCACACCTCACCCCTAAAAGCAGGGATCGCTCCTCTACAAAAGCCATACATACGACCAACTTCCGCTCTATCTAGTTTCAAAGCTGTTGCATCAAAAATGTTGAGCAGTTCTTCTATAGAAGGATACAAATTGATAAGCCACTGAGAGTAATCACGTACAAAGGCTGTAAGAATGGGACGTGCTTGAGAATAATATAGGTAAAGCCCTTGTAAAGAGAGGTATTGTTCCTCTGATAAGTAGGGAGGAGCTTCAATATCAGCTAATCCTAATACAAATTCTCCTTGATAAAAAGCAGCATCTGAATCAAGTAAAAGCTCCTCAATCCAGGGAATTAAAATTCTTTTAATTCGTTCAGCAACAGGTGCAAAGTAACGACTACTAAGTGCAGCTTCAAATATTGAGCGAGAGTAGCCGTCAAGGTAGCTTAAGACATAAACAATAGGTAAGTTAGGAAGTGAGTTAGATTGTCGATTCCACTGAATTGTCAAAATAGTTCTCAGTAGTTTATCTCTTTGTTCTTGAACTCCAACAATAAATACTGTATATATTGCTAGTGCCAATGGATAAAGTCGAACAAAGCGGCTTGCATCTGTAAAAGTGGTGTTAAGAGGTACAGATTGTTTCGCTAAGATTCTGAAAGCCTTGGCTATCGGAGTAATGAATTGTCCATTTTGGTCATAATAAACAATTGTTGCTAAGATTCGCACGAAGCGTTCAGTTTTGGCTTCCAAGTATTCAATACATTGCTGGCACTGTGACTGATTTTGTTTTGATAGCACCCAAGGGCAAGCTTCAAGTTCCCCCTGCATCACCTCAGCTAAAGCTTTAGCTTCTTGTACCACTAGGTTATTCAAGAATATGTAGCGATTAGGCTCAGATAGATATTGTTCAACTAGCTTAATAATTTCTTCAGTAGTTTTGGGTAAGTTGTTAGTAGTCTGAACCATTCCAGGATTGATCTTAAGCTTCGCTAAGATTTCAAAAGCAAAAGCACTAGCATTTTGTGCAGCAATTTTTTGAAATCCAGCATCATCGGCATTGCCCTTTCCCTCAATCATATCTGAGATACCACGAATAATTAACGCATTGATTTCCGGGTTGGCGCGGAGAGCTTTAAGAACACCGTGGCTCTCCATCTCTACTGCTAGCGCATCACCATAATTTTGACGTAGTTGCTGGTAAACTTCAGAACGGGTTGAAGCCACTACTTTGTCGCCTGCGGCTATAGCTCCAACCCAAGCTTTCGGTTCCAAGTCCGAACTAGAACCTTGAATCCTCTGTAACCACTCTTCCTTTCTCGCCTCAGCCCTAGCTCGCTGTTCCATACGATAGCTGACTTGGCTGACATTAGGTCTTGGCTGGAAAGTTTCGACAACTTTTCCCGACTCGTACCCATAAACTTTCGTTGCGGCTACCACATCACCAAGTTTGACATCCTTGAGTCCACCTGCTACCCCAACGAATAGGATAACGTTCGGCTGGAAA